>JBLFWZ010000056.1:0-19344 GCA_047611905.1 Gammaproteobacteria bacterium
ACGGCGAGTTTTCGGCGCGCTGGCGTGGCTGCGTGATCGTTGCCGAAGATTTGTGGATTAATGACATTGCGATGCTTGCGGATGGCGGCTTTGTTGCAACGCACATGATGCAGCGTGCGCAAGCGTCGACGATTTTCGACCGCCAGCCGCGCGACCGACAAGCGACCGGTTACTTGGTGCAATGGCATAAAAGCGCCGGTTGGAAACAGATCGCCGGTACCGAGGGCGCCCTACCCAACGGCATCCAGCTGTCGTCTGACGACCAGGTGATCTATACGAATCACTACATGGCGAACGAGGTTGTGGCCTACGAACTCGCCACGGGTAAGCGACTGTGGACTTCCGCGGTGCGCGGCGCGCCCGATAACATGAGCCTCACACCGGATGGCCGACTACTGGTGAGTGCGCAACTCGCAGATCTCATCACGATCCGAGACCAATGCCTGCTGCGCACCGACCCGATTTGCACCATCGGCTTCGCCGTTTATTCGCTCGATACGCGTGACGGTAGCGTAACCGAAGTGGTCGAATCGCAAGGCCCGCCATTTGGGGGCGCTACCATTGCTGTCGAAGCTGGTGGGTTCATCTACCTTGGCGCATTTTCTGGCAATCGAATTGCGCGAATTCCCGCGCCCAAATAGGGAATCACTCGTACAGCAAAGTCATTGTCGCTAGCGCAGGAAAGCGCTAACGTGCAATGGCCCATTTCAACGCAAGACCATCGTGAGGAGAGGATCATGCAAGCCATTGTCACAGGGGGCTGCATCTCGGCAGACTCCCATATTGTCGAAGCACCGAATTGTTATACGGATTACATAGAACCAAAATTTCGCGATCGTGCGCCACATATCGAAGTCGATGCCCGCGGTGGTGACGTCTACGTCATCCCGGGTATGGAGGGCGTTACCATTCCGCTCGGCTTAGTCGCCGGCGCCGGTGTGTCGTCCGAGGATCTCGTCGCGAAAAGAGATGGCGCGAAGTTTGTTGAATTGCATCGTAGCGGCTCCGAAGCACGCTATCGCATGGCAGACCAAGATCGCGATGGTATTGCCGGCGAAGTCTTGTATGCGTCGATCGGCATGGTGATCTGCAACCACCCAGACTTCGAATACAAACAGGCCTGCATGCAAGCCTATAACCGTTGGTTAGCTGAGTACTGCAGCGAAGCGCCGAATCGATTGTTTGGTTTGGCCCAGTTGTCGGTGTCTTCCGTCGAACAAGCGATCGAAGACGTGCGACGCGCAAAAGAGATGGGTTTCGTCGGCATGATGATGCCCGGTGATCCTCAACACGAAGATTATGATCAACCCATGTACGATCCGTTGTGGGAATGCGCCGCCGATCTCGGCATGCCGTTGTGCTTCCATATTTTGACGTCGAAGGGATCGAGCACCCAAACCGTATTCGGCCAAGTCAGGGGCAATCGCATTAACGGATTCATGAACATTATCCGTGGCGTCCAAGACATTGTTGGATTATTTGTGCTCGGCGGTGTTTTTGATCGCCACCCTAACTTGAAGCTCGTTATCGCCGAAGGCGATGCGGGCTGGTTACCGCATTACATCTACCGCATGGATCATGCCTACGATCGCCATGGTTATTGGATGGAAGGTCGGGGCTTAAAGAAAGCGCCAAGCGACTACATCAAAGAGAACGTCTACTTCACGTTCCAAGATGATTGGGTGGCTTTCAAAAACGTGGCGGATTTAAACCCGCGCCGCCTATTGTGGGCCAACGATTTCCCGCACACGGATTCAACTTGGCCTTTGTCGCAAGAACTCCTGACCGAACACAGTGCCTGTATCACGGATGAACAACGTCAGTGGATTGTGAGAGATAATGTGAAGGAACTGTTTAATCTATCCTGTTAGGTGGCTGGAGAAATTGAACGACGAATTTGGATGCGATGCCATTTAAAGTCAACGTCGACCACGAACAGCGATTCATATCGAGCGTCTGGGAAGGCGACGTTGATGAGGTCTTGTGCACCTCGTACATTGAGGGTGTGTGGGGTGAGCTGGCAGTCGGGCAGTAGGATGAACTGGTAGATTTTCGATCGGTCACGAACATCGACCTGCCAATTGAAGGAATTCAACGGCTTGTGTCACGCTCTCGCTCGGTCGCCGATCCGTAAGCGGCTTCGCGTTCCGTGCTCGTGGCAACGTCGGACATCGTCTACGGCCTCTCTCGCATGTACGTATCATTAAGGGATATAAACGACATCCACCAACGCGAATGGAATGTGCTAGATGACATCGATGCGGCACGACGCTGGGTGCGGCGCGAATAGGTAGCAAAAGCTCAACCCAATTGGGGTGCCATCGCGGCATTAGGCGAAATTGGGGGCCGCCGCAGTTGCTGTATCCCTCGTATTTCTCGCAATGCAAATTCGCGGTCGGAAAAGTGAACCTCGGCTAGCCGCGATGCATCAGGTTGGGGTTTCTTTTCGCAAAGCGGCCACTTCTCGCCAACACTCTGCCGTTGCACAAATTTTTTTCGTTTCGATTCTTAACCCAGCATGAACATCGGGCGGGCAACTGTCGCCCGCGGTGAGATTGCCTTGTAATTCACACTCTGCCACTTGGATAGGCGCAAAAATTCACCATTGCGTCTACGATTAGCTCATCAAAATACCGCAGCGAGAACAGCCATGAATTATTCCATCATAATCTCTATTAGCGTCTTTTTATTCCTGCTCTCCCCGGTGAATGCAGAAGATCTAACCGTCGATGCAGCGATTGGTGGCGCAGTGGGTGGTGCGATAGGCGGCGCACTAGGCGCCGAGCTTGGCGGTCGTGAAGGGGCGATTGTTGGCGCGGGCTTGGGCGCAGTAGCAGGTGCCGCGATTAATACTGCGGACCATGACGAACATGACGGTGAGCGGCACGAGGACCGCAACCGTGACGGTGGCCATCACGACCGTTCTGACTACCGTGATCGCGATGACGGCCATTCGCATGGGAAACGTTTTTGTCCTCCCGGCCAGGCGAAAAAGGGTCGTTGCTAGTCGGTTCTCAAGACCAACAGATCATGAACAAGGCTTACCGACGTTTCATTTTGCTACTCGCGATTCTGATCAGTGTCACATGCAACGCCGTGGTACTCGCCGATGAAACGTTCGCCGAGGACAACGTGCTTCGCGAAGCGAGTGAATTCCTTGGCGAAGGAACCGCCGGCGTAGCAGAAGTTATCGAAAAACTTTTCTCCGAACTTGGTCGACCGAACGCGTTTATCAAGGGTGAAGAAGCTAGTGGCGCGTTCGGTGTAGGGGCGCGCTACGGTAATGGGAGCTTGCAACAAAAAGCTGGTGGCCGCACGCAAGTACATTGGTCGGGTCCGTCGATTGGCTTTGACGCCGGTGCTAATGCCTCTAAAGTCTTTGTGCTGATCTATCATTTACCCAACGCAGACGCCTTGTTTCAGCGGTTTCCAGCGTTAGACGGGAGTTTCTATTTTGTCGGTGGGGTCAGTGCGAATTACCACCAATCTGGGGATATCATCCTCGCGCCGATCCGATTAGGCGTCGGGCTAAGAGCGGGTGTGAATATTGGCTATATGAAATACACCCGCAAGAAAACCTGGAATCCTTTCTAAGTTCTAATATTCTGTCTTATCGCGACGCGCTGCGATGGCTCGTGTCGCAGCCGGGATTTTACGCTCGACGAGAATAGCGCCGCGACTACCCATACTGTCATGGCGCTAGCGTGTTGAACATCGTCGATTTTTTCAACGAAACCCCAGCATCTAAGACGCCGATATGATCCCACCATGCGGATGGCGCCGTTCGCATTTTCAAGCTCGTAGTTTACTAGTCGATGCACTGTTTTTAACGTCAATATTCGCAGTGATGGCAACGACGGCATGGTCACGATTGGCGCAATACGTTCGTATCAAAACAAGTACGGCCTTTCGACGGGTGGAATAACCATGGAAACCCTGAAGAAGCTAGACGTTTCTATTTAATAAAAAGAAGCGAAAGCGAACCAACCGCCAGATTACCAAAGGTCTATATCGACCTGAGGTAACGTACCCGCGGTTTGTTGGATACAATCTTGAACGGGCTCTTCGGAGCCCGTTTTCTATTTGGGCTGTTGATCACCTCTGCGTTTCGAAGAAGCAGTGGACGAGATGCCCTTGCTCGGCCAGTATTGCAATTCGATATACGTGATACCCCGAGGCCTGCAACTAAGCAAGTCGCCGGCTCGACTACCTTGTTTCGAAAATCTAATTGAGGTTCTCTACTATGGAAATTGGTGTATTCCACCTACCCACGATCGGTAACAAGCAGCAGCTCTCTGAAGGCATGGCCGGGCGACGAACCGACTTGTACCAAAACATGATTGCTAATCTCGCCGAGGAAGCAAAATATCTCGACGAACACGGCTACTACGGGATGGCGTTTACCGAACATCATTTCCACGTTGAAGGTGAAGAAGTTTCGACCAACCCGATCATGCTCGATCTCTTCATCGGCATGCAGACAAAGAACTTACGCGTCGGCCAGTGTGGGCTTGTACTGCCGTGCCACAATCCTATCCGTATCGCAGAAGACGTGGCGATACTCGACCAGATGACTCAAGGTCGGGCGTTCGCGGGATTCGCGCGCGGTTATCAACCGCGGTGGGTGAATGTGCTTGGTCAGCACTATGGCACTTTGGCAGATAGCGATACCGATCCGGCCGCCTACGAGTTACTTAAAAAAGAACTTTATGAAGAGCACTGGGACATCATCATAAAAGCATGGACTAACCCGACGTTTAGCCACCAGGGTAAGCATTGGACAATTCCGTCTCCGAATACGTTTTGGCAAGCTCACAACGTGACGCGAAATTTCGGTCAAGGCGTCGACGAAAAAGGCTACCTGACTGAAATTGGAACCGTACCTGCCACGTACCAGAAGCCTCATCCGCCACTTTTCCAACCCTTTAGCTTTTCCGAAAGTTCCGTGCGTTGGGGTGTGGCGCACGATGCCGTGCCGATTACGGTGGTATGCGATCACGAATTATTGACCGGCCAGATCCGTGCTGGTCAAGAAGCGGCGCAGTCGGTGGGTAAAGATTACCGTTTTGGCCAAGGTATGGGTTTATTGCGCGAAGTGATTGTCGCCGATACAGATGAGGAAGCGATGGAACTAGCGCGCAACGCAGGTGCCTGGATCTGGACGACGTTCTTCGAACCGTTCGGTTTTAATGCTGCGCTTATGCACCCGGGGGAAGATCCGGCGACTATTCCAAATACATTCGAATCAATGGTCGATCGAGGCCTGACGATTGCCGGAAGTCCTGACACAGTTTGCCGAAAATTAGAGGCGCTGTTTAAGGATTTTCCGGTCGAGTATTTTTGGAACTACGTCTACAACGAAATGCTTCCTCATGCGGCGTCCATGCGTAGCCACGAATTACTTACCGAGAAAGTGTGGCCCCACTTTACCGATAAAATTCGTTAGCAGCGGTTTTCTGCAACGTGCGGCACAACTAGTGCCGCACCGCAGCATCCGTTTCCCGCGCAACCAGCGATAGGTTATCGGGCAATTTGTCGGCTAACATGCCAGTTCGCATTACCGCGCTATGGGAAAGTTGTCGATGCCCTTTAACTCAAAAACCTGCTTAGCTTTACTTACGTCTCTAAGTCTCTTCGTTCCCGCCTACGCCGATGATGAGACGGCGCTCGATACCCGATTGCACCCTGGAGAGGTGCGCGTTCTGAAGTTGGATGACAGCAACGTTCGAGAAATCATTCCCGAAATTCTTTCAATGAAACATTGGTTCGGGACGAATCTTAGCGCCGCCTACTTTCATTTTCGCGAAGGCACGGGTGACAGCGAGGCCGCAATGCCCGCAATGCATCAACACGGCGAGGAACTAGCCATCCAACTCAAAGGTAATTCGCAAGTGATAGAGAAGGACGGGACGGTGCACGAGATCGCCGAAGGCGATGTGTTCATCATCAAGCCGTGGATCTGGCATACCGGGACGTTCGGCAATGCGGACAATAAAATCCTTGGAATCATTACGCCGCCGCGTGCGGACTACCCTGCCGAGGGTCAAAAAAGTTATTACCCTGGGCAGGACACGGGGGATTCGAAATGAAGGACAAGTTAGTGTCGGTCTTTATCGCCTTGTTGCTTAGCGTGTCGTCAAGCGCGAATGCAAAAGATGGCGTACGCAAACTATTCAATCTCAACACCGTCAACGACGAGTTGAATCCGATCATTGCCGGGCAATTGTCTTTCAAGTTCTGGCACGGAGAAGAGATCAGCGTTGGGGTATTTCGAATGGTGCGCAACGAGCAAGGCCATTTCCCTGGGAAAATTAATCGGCATGGAGAAGAAGTCGCGCTCCTCACTGAAGGACGTATCGAGATGTCCATCGAAGGCAAGACTTACACATTCGGCGAAAATGAAATTTTAATCATTCCGCCTTTCATGCCACACACGGGTGTTTGTCTTACGGACGTCTGCACCTTGTTAAGTTGGTTTACGCCGAATCGCGAAAGTGAATGGGGAGCCGAGAATAACGATAAACCGGAACTCAGTTTCATTAAGCAAGACACAGCACCCTGATGAGAGTGCTTATCGAGTCCTGCGCGATGAAAGCCGTTGTCTTCGCAACCGCGTTGAGTTTAATTGCCGGTACAGCCGGCGCCGTTCAACTGCATGGGAAAGTGACGGACGCTAAGGGCCAACCGATTTACGGCGCGATGATTAAGGTCGAATCTGCCAGCGCCGGATTTGCTGCCCTAAAAGTGTTTAGCGATCGCGGTGGACTGTATCGCGTCCCAGACCTTGGTGCCGGAGTTACCGCCAATTCAGTTTACCTAGGCGCTATGCGCGTCGGTTACGAACAAGAATTACCCGCCACGAAATCGTTGACGAGTTTGAACCCGCCAGTGAATGTTCAGGATATCGAAGTGAACTTCACACTGCGCGTGGCCACCAATATCTCGGCGCAAATGCCGAGCTCCGCGTGGCTCAATCTGGCGCCGGACTCTGCCGCTCGACGGCGAACGGTTGTTTTATGTAGCCAGTGTCATCACACGTTTGCAGATAGAGTACAAAAAGCAGCGGCGCTATTAGGCGATAAACCCCGCGCAGAGCGAGTTGCATTTTGGCGCGCAAAAATTCAGCTGATGAGAACGGTCGGCATCTACGGCGCCTTGCAGGCGGAACATGCGACACCTTTTCCGATAGAAATTTTAGCGAACCCGAAGTACAGCATGTTCTCGCAATCGGATGAAGACGTTGTTGGCGAATGGCTGGCGGATAACGCGCCTAGCGACTTCGACGCTTATCCGACCGATAAATTGGCGAGTTTTAGCGCGCCACTGGGTGTTAATTCGAAAACCGAGATCCGCGAATATTCTTGGCCCGAGGGTTCATTCGTTCGCGAAACTGCCGTTGTCGACGGTACCGTGTGGGTCGACGACATCGAGCGCAATCGTCTTGGTTGGCTAGACCAACAAACGGGTGCCTATCACTGGCACGACGTTCCAGTGATAGGCGCGCCAGCACCGCATACGCTGGTACCGGACGCTAACGGAATGCTATGGGTAAGTTTTCTCGGCACCGATGGCCAAATGGCCGCGCAGTTTGATCCAGGCAGTTTCAAATGGCGCATATACGGTGGTTTCCCGAAGGGCATCATGGCGCACGATTTAAGCCCAGGTCGGGACTACAAGATGGCCTTTGACCAAAACGACTATGGTTGGCTGACCGTGATTAGTCACAACCAAGTGATCGGTTTTCACCGGGATTCAGGTGCTGTCACCCCGGTGTACGATTTGCCATTAGCGCACGGCGAAACGCCGGGCCATATCTCTGCCTATGGCGGCGCGATGACGTCCGACGGGCATTTTTGGTACGCGCAATATTTCGGCAACTTAGGTCGTTTTAACACGCTCACTCGACAAGTCGATCATGAAGTGGACCTGCCACACGGTGACGGCGCCCATCGGCTCGTGGTCGCCAACGACGATATTCTCTACGTCGGTCTACTCGGCGCGGGGCAAGTGCTTAAATACGACGCGCGCAATCTTAAAGAATTAGGACGCATCGATTTACCGGACCGTAGCAGCGCGCTATATGCAGTGATGTGGGACGAAGGTCGCAACGCCTTATGGATGGGCACGGCAAATAACGACAGTTTGCTGCGCTACAACATTGCGGATGAATCTTTCGTCGAATACCCACTAGCGATACCTGATCTGATCATAAGAATTATCGCGATCGATAAGGATAACGGGGATTTATGGATTGCTAATTCACCGATCCCTGCAACTGATCCAAACGCCAGGCGAGTGTTTCGTTTTCGGCCAGGGGACTCATGACCCTGTGCCGAGTATCGAGATGGGTTCGTTAGATACATTATCTGGATTGCCGAATGTCGCCCGAAAAAATTCGAGTCGTCAAAAATTCTGGCGACCAAGAGCCCTATGGGCGCATACTAAAGCCCGCCCGTGAATCCGTTGAACTCTTCCCAGAGAGGACAGAACAATGAATAAACCCGAACAATTTCGTTTCGCAGACGCCTACCCGGAACTCCATCGAGATCCCGTTGCCGTTGAGCCATACATCTCCCCGGAGTACTTCGAGAAAGAACGCGAAGCCATCTTCAAGACTCACTGGATGAATGTTTGTCGCATCGACGACGTGCCCAATCCGGGAGATTACGTCGTTAAAGAAATCGCCGTGCTACGCACTAGTCTGCTCATCGTTCATGGTTCAGACGGCAAAGTCCGCGCCTTTCACAACGTGTGTCAGCATCGCGGCAACCAACTTGTTGGCGATGCTAAAGGGTGCAGCAAATTTTTCTCGTGTGGGTTTCACGGATGGGTTTATGACGCGCAAGGAAAGCTCGTCAACGTCCCTGATGAAAACGAGTTCTACAAGTTGGATCGAGATTCATTAAAGTTAAAGCAACTGCCTTGCGAACTATGGAACGGTTTCGTGTTTTTCCATCCACAAGCCGAACCCGACCAACCACTGGTTGAATATCTGGGTGAACTTGGCGAGTTGTTAAAAGATTATCCGTTCGAGCAAATGCGTCGGGTCGGCGCGTGGAGAACGAAAGTCGCCTGCAACTGGAAGGTGTTTATCGATGCTTTCCAAGAAGGCTACCATGTGCCGATCGTGCACCGCCGTTCGTTGCCGGATGTTTACGTTTCCGGTGATAGTAGTTCGTGCATTCTCGGTGGCGCGCGTCTATACAACAAACATCGTGCCTTATCGACCCCGGCCGCGCTCAGCCGTAACCCGAAACCAACGGAAGCGCTGGTTTTAAAACTCTCGTCGGCCCTCACGCGCGACATGGACAATGCGGATTCACTGATGCCGGGATTAAATCCAACTGGCATCGACGAGTGGGCATTCGATATTAATGTGTTCTACCCGAACTTCTTTATCGATCCATCGAACGGCTGGTACTTTTCTTACAATTTCTGGCCTGTCAGCGTCAATGAAACGTACTGGGAAGTGAACATCCATATGATGGAGCCCGCGAATCTGGCAATCGATGTCGCGCAAGAGTATTCGAAAGTATTGTTTCGCGACGCATTGTTGGAAGACAGCTCGACGTTGGAAAGGACACAACTCGGTCTCGAGTCTGGTGCGATTACGCACTTAACTTTTTCAGATCAGGAGATTGCCTGTCGCCATCTAAATCACGTCGTCGAGCGTGATATACGCAACGCCGGGGTTTAAACAATGACGACTCGTGAACTCCCTGCGCAATTTGCCGAGCTGATTCCACTAACCGAAGCGTGGGGTCAGGAAACAGAAACCGAACGTAATAATGCTCGCGTGACCAGCGAAATGGAGGATATCCAAGTATTTTACAATGCCGTTATGCCACACATGGAAAACATATTGACGTTCCTTGGTGACTATGACGACACAGCCGAGGCACCGGTAAGGAATCTCGCGTTTCTAGCAAAATCGTTTATCGAAGCGTCGGTGTGTGTCGAGCTGTTTCACGCTCCGACGGTTCCGGACGGTTTTGACTACCGTCGCTTCAATATATTTAGCCCAACTTAAATATACTGGGAGCTTGTAGGCGCGAAGTTAAAAGGAAGTCAGAGTGGTCAGTACTCTCTAACTTCGGCTTGCGCGAATGGCTGCCAGTCGCTTGAAGCTTAAAGGGTACTGACTTCTTTGGCTTCGACTCTACCGTTGACTTCGGCGCATCGCTCGAAGCCCAATGGGTGCTGATCCCAACGGCTACCGAAATCCCAAATTAAACAAGATGAGTCAGGAGAATGTTTATTCCATGAGCACTGCGCGTCCCGAACAACGTTACCACTATGACATTCATCATTTCCTCGACGGTTCGCGGTGGGATTCTTTTCGTGCACGCGAGGGTGATATTGTCGTGACAACGTCTATGAAGGCCGGCACAACCTGGATGATGACAATTGTGGCGAATCTCCTTTATGACAACGGCCACTTTCCTGCACCTGTGGACGCGATGGCGCCATGGATCGATTTACGATTTAATCCGCTCGAGCAGATGATGCAAACGCTCGAGGCGCAAACCGACCGGCGATTTCTAAAATCTCACCTGCCGTTGAACGCGATGCCTTATTTTGAGGAGTGCCGATATATTGTTGTCGGTCGCGATACGCGTGATGTGTTTATGTCATTGGTTAATCATCACAACGGTTATACAGACGCAATGTATGCGATGACAGCTCAGTTCGACGAGGTGGTCGGCAGTTTGTTCCCACGCGACCTCGGCGACATTCATGAGATGTGGCGCCTATGGATGACTACCGGTTCGTTCGACAATGAGAGCGATGGTTATCCTTATTGGTCGCACTTAACGCATTGCCAATCGTGGTGGGATTTCAAACACCTAGCCAATGTCCATTTAGTGCATTTCAACGATTTACTTACCGATCCGGCAGAAGAGATCACGCATATCGCCGATTTTTTATCCATTGACGTTGATGCGAGAAAAATCGAAGACGTGGTCGGTCGGGTATCGTTCAATCGGATGCAGAAGGATTTCGACAACATCATGCCGAGCGCGCCAATGGTGTGGCAAAACGGGGCAGCCACATTTATGAACAAGGGCACGAACGGACGCTGGAAGGGCATTTTAAATGACCAAGACCTCGCGTTGTATGAAGACGCGACTAAAAAGGTATTAAGCGAAGATGCTGCCAAGTGGCTTGCCAACGGCCGTAATCTTAAGTCGGTCGAGACCCTTTAATTGTCGACCGACTTACGAGTGTTCACCTAGCAAGAACATTAAAGGGTATCGACCCGTTTACCGATCGATCACGCGTTCGGCTTACTGGTACCGCCTGCCTTCATGCTCTAACCAGCCGGCTGGATGATCACCGCGTGGGTCCGCGTGAGTCCAGTGCACGACGCCACCGCGCTCGTTGGTTTCATACTGGCCGCGAAATTGCACTTGGTCGCCGCGCTTGAGCCGATCAATGCGTGGCGCCAGATCGATATTGTGCGCAATGAGCAAGGTTCGGCCGTCACTGAGTTTGACAATGAAGCGTTGGTGTCTGCTACCTTCGTTATCATCGCTGAGCAGCTTCTCGACGACACCAGTACCGTCCAACATTTGCCCATCAACATACTGTAGAGCCGCCGTGCGACCCATTGACGACGCCGGAATCGGTGCAACATCTACCGGCTCAGGCTGTTGCCCGTTAAAAAAATAGTAAACACCGACCACCAGGACGGCGATTATTGTTGCGTAGGGTTTTCTCGTTACAGTGTCATTTGCCATGGTTTAAAGGATATCGCTAAAAAAATAACTTCAGCAAGTGGCGCTATTGCAAAGATTCGAGTTCGCCCCAGCGCTCCAGCGCTGCATCCAACTCGGCTTGCCGTTCTTTCAGGCGGTCCAGAATCGGTTGCGTATCCTGAAAAGACTGCGTGTAGAAATCCGCCGTATTCGTTTGCTCAAGCAATACGCTTATCTGGCTTTCAAGTTCATCGATTCGATTCGGTAGCTGATCCAGCTCATGTTGCAGTTTGAACGTTAATTTCGCGCGCGTTTGTGGCACCACTCTCGTCTGTGCATTGTTGCTCACCGCTTCAACGACCTGGTTTTTCGGGCTGTCTCGTTCCGTCAGCGAATGCCCTTGACGTAACCAATCGCTATAGCCGCCAACATAGCTCCCAATCGCGCCGTTGCCTTCGAAGACTAAGCTGCTCGTGATCACGTTATCAAGGAATTCTCGATCATGGCTCACGATAATTAGGGTGCCGCTGTAAGTCGTTAAACGTTCTTCCAAGACTTCTAATGTTTCGACATCGAGATCGTTCGTGGGTTCATCAAGCACGAGTAAGTTCGATGCCCTAGTGAACAAGCGGGCCAAGATCACGCGATTGCATTCGCCCCCCGACAACGCCCGAATTGGTGTGCGAGCCCGCTCGGCGCTAAATAGAAACCCGCTTAGATAACCAATGATGTGGCGGGGTTTGCCATCGATATTGACGAAATCGCTGCCATCACCAACGATTTCCGAGACCGTCTTGTTTGGATCCAGTTGTTCGCGTAGCTGATCAAAGTAGGCGACCTCAAGATTGGTGCCGAGTTTCAAGGTTCCGGACTGTGCTTCAAGTTGGCCGAGCAGCAGGCGCAAGAGCGTACTTTTACCGACACCGTTATTGCCGATCAGTCCAATACGGTCGCCGCGCATGATCTTGACCGAAAAATTTTCGATCAACGGCGCGTCATCGTAACTGTAGGTGAGGTTGCGCGCTTCAACGACTTTCCGACCCGAGCGCTCCGCCTCCTCGACGGTTATTTTTGCTTTGCCGTCCGGCTTCACTCTGCGCGCGTACTGCCGACGCATCTCTTCCAACGCCCGTACACGACCCTCGTTGCGCGTGCGGCGTGCTTTGATACCTTGACGCACCCAGACTTCTTCCGCCTGAAGCTGCTTGTCGAACAGCGCGTTTTCGCGGGCTTCTTCTTCCATCGCGCTTTCTTTGTCGCGCAGGTAGGTGCGATAGTCGCCTGGCCAACTACGCAACTTCGCGCGATCGATTTCGACGATGCGAGTCGCCAAGCGCTGCAGAAAAGCCCGGTCGTGGGTGATGAACAGTACGCTGCCCCCAAACCCGCGGACTTTGTTCTCTAGCCATGCGATTGTCGACAAATCGAGATGGTTTGTCGGTTCGTCTAAGAGCAACAAGTCGGGTTCACACACTAACGCCCTGGCCAAGCCGACCCGACGTTGCCAGCCGCCGGATAATTCGCCCAAGGTCTGATCGCCAGGCAAGCTCAATTCACTCAGTACGGTTTCGACTCGCTGATCGACATTCCAGCCGCCAAGCGCGTCTATACGTTGTTGTAAGGACTCAAGTTCAGCTAGACCACGCGAATCGAGCTCGTCATGTGAGCGTTTTGCGTAGGCATCGAGCAAATCTGGCAATTCTCCGAGTCCGGCAGTGACATACTTTTGCACGCTAACGTCTAGTTCGGTGGGCAGCGCCTGTTCCAATTGGCTGAACTTAATACCAGAGGTAAAGCGGACCTCACCACTGTCCGGCTCGATCTGTCCGGTAATTAATTTAAATAAAGTCGTTTTGCCGGCGCCATTTCGGCCGATCAAACACACGCGTTCACCCGGTTCGATTAAAAATTCCGATTCTCTGAGAATCTGCTGATCGCCGAATGCGAGGGAGACGTGTTCAAAAGTAAATATTGCCATTAATGCTCAATCGAGAAGTGAACGGAATTTTGTAAACAGGCGATAGCTTGTGCGCTAACTTCCTGCACGATGTCGCCTGCATGCGGCAGGTCGTTAACTAAGTCCAGGGCTTCGCCCGCGATAATTGCAGCGACGTCGTAGTTTGCACGCGCCACTCCGTCTGCGAAGCGAGCCGTTTGGGCGCGTTTATCGTCACGTAGTTGTTCGAGCCGGTCAGCAAATTGTTCAGTCATTTTATTTCTGATTGTGCGTAGCGTATACGGACTTGGCCAGGAATAGCCGCGTAACACGTCAAATACACGGCTTCTGATCGTCTCGTCCCCGCCGGTCGCGATTGCGCGGTTTTTCGCCTCATCAGCAGCCAGCGATTCTTCGCAACAATAAAAGCGGGTGCCCATTAATACCCCGCCGGCGCCAAGCATTAGCGCGGCGGCGAGACCTCGGCCATCCGCGATACCGCCAGCTGCGATCACCGGGATCGGGCCCACCGCGTCGACTACCGCCGGCACCAGCGGCATTGTGGCGCGATGTCCGCCATGGCCGCCAGCTTCAGTACCTTGAGCCACGAGCATATCGGCACCCAAGTCCACAGCAATTTTGGCGTCTTCGAGAGATTGAACCTGCGCAATAAACAAACTGTTGCTGGCGTTAATTATCGGTGCAAACCGACGTAAATCGCCGAACGAAAGCAAGATCGCACGCGGCGCATAATCTAGTGCGAGCGCGAGCAATTCAGGTTGTTCGGCAAGGCGCCAAGTAATAAAGCCGACACCAATCGAACTGCAATCGGATCCACTCAGTTGATCCTCCAACCATTGTCGATCGCCGTAGCCGCCTCCAACGATGCCGAATCCGCCCGCGCCACTCACCGCATGTGCGAGGCCGGCACCAGCAACACCTGCCATTGGCGCGAGCAGGATCGGATGTCGAATACTGAGTCGCTGTGTTACGCCGCTTGTGATCACGGTCGTGCCCGCATGAGCTTCGCGGTGCCCTTCGAATTGTCGTTCGCTTGGGACTCCAGAGAATCGATCACGTTCGAGCGATCTTCACTGGAGCGATTTTGATTCAATTTAAATTTGCCCTGAGTTTCCTTGATGACGATCTCGAATGCGACAGTCTGTTCGAGCATTTTAGTTGTCATGGGTGAGTCAAAATCTACCGACCATGGCGTTTCCTGAGCCGCTTCGTGCAGATTCGTTAAGGTCGTCATTGCTTGTCGATGTTCTTTCGGATCGCGCAGCACGAGGAAGTGCCCATAGAGATGGACGGCCACATAGTTCCACGTTGGCACCCCGGGTTTAGCGTACCAAGTTGGCGAAATGTAACTGTGTGGTCCTTGAAATATGACCAAAACCTCAGTTGAACTGGCTTCTAAGCCTGGCCAATGCGGATTAGCACGGGCCATGTGGCCGACCAACCGCTTGTTGTGTGGCTCGTAGACGAACGGTAAGTGCGTCGCAAACGGCCGATTATCGAGCGTCGAAATAAGGCAACCGAAATTATTCTGTTGAATAACCCGAGCCAATTCCTGTGGATCGTTTTCGCGGAAATGAGTTGGTATATACATGATGCTCGTAGTCACTAGGAGGTGATTTGCGCGCCTCGTCAAACAGCGAAGAGGCTCGGAGGGCGGATTCTATGCAATTTTTAAGATCAAGGTCCGGCTTATCTTGTGAAATTTCGCTCAGCCTCGGTCACATTGAGATCGCGCGGTGTTTGTGAACTCGCGCAAACGGCGTATCCGCTAGCGAGGCCGTGCGATATCAACTAGCATGAGTCAAGACTCACAGCATACGCGCGGAGACCTTCAGACCGATCCCCTGCCGTGTTTATGCCAAACGGTAGGACACTAATCATGCCCCGAACGACTGGCTTACAAGACAATCGCGGCCATACTTCGACTGACGATTTTATCACCCGTACCTATATCTTACCCATTCTCGCCGACCCAGTGAGGCGCAAGGCGATCGTTGCTGAGCATGGCGCCAATCCCATCGGCAAACCTGGGCTCGCCGGCAAACGGGGAGTCGGCCACAGCGACGATCTTAAGCGCGTAATCGATAAATTCCGGCGCGCCCCGATGACCGGAAAATACGTCATCGTTCAAAACCGGGCGCATGAAGATTATCGGATTGGCGTTGTATCCGGGGTGCGCGGAACACCAGTCAAAATCTTACCTAAATCGTTCCCGTCGCAAGACGCTTGCGAACACGGCATCTTTCTCAAGCGAGTCAAAGATTTGATGGCGGCCTACGACATTTCGTAGGAGACAACTTCGTCATTGAATATTTGATGGCAACAACCGATCGAGTAACGGGAGATGTGCGATGTTGAGGATTACGGGATATAGCGACAAGTACTCGGTTTGCCCAGGCGAAGTCGTGCAGTTTTACGTCAACTCAGAAAAGAACGAGACCTACAACGCCGACATTGTGCGCTTGATCCACGGCGACACGAATCCCGAAGGACCGGGCTTTAAAGAAAAGCTCATTCGCTCGAGCTGCAATAAACGTTACAAAGGACACAACCAAAAGATCCATGGAGGTTCTTACTGCGTCATCCCCACCGATCACCGCATGGATAGCGATAGCTTCACGGTACAAGCGTTTATATTCCCAACGACACCAGATAAAGGTGTGCAAGGTCTGGTTACGAAATGGATAGATGGCCTAAATTCCGGTTACGGTTTATTCATTGACGCCGACGGGTGTCTGGCCTGCTGGATTGGTGACGGTAAGAAGGTCGTTAAATTATCGAGCGCTAAGCCGTTGTTGCGCAAAATCTGGTACCTGGCAGCGGCGACCTACGATGCGAAAACCGGACGCTTGCGCTTGTATCAGCAACCGGTCGTCACCTCAGCGAACGGTGGGCTTGGCATGAGCCTGTTGCATCCGGCATCGGCAACCACCGCGACGGTTACAAAATTGTCTAAGACGAAACCGGTGAAAAACAACGCGCCCTTGCTGATCGCGGCGGCGACCAAAGTCGTGAATTCCGGACGCACGGTTTTTGGTGCTCATTATAAAGAAGCCCTTGAGCCGGTCGAATTGCCCGAACAGTGTTTGACCTACAACGGCAAAATTGACCGTCCACGATTATCAAACCGGGCGCTCGCGAAAGAAGACATTGAGGCACTCGCGCGAGGTTACAAAACGTGCGCTGCAGATCTGCGCCGCGCAGTCGTTGGCGCATGGGATTTCCACGGCAATATCACGAACAACATTGCATCAACTCACATCGTCGACGCTTCGCCGAACGGCCTCAACGGACACGCAATCAACCTGCCAAATCGCGGCATGACCGGTTACAACTGGACCGGCGACGATATCGTTTATCACCACATCGCAGAAGAGTACGGCGCGATTCATTTTCACGACGACGACATCGACGATGCACGTTGGAAAGTCGATTTCAATTATCTCATTCCGAAAAATTTAAAAAGCGGTGTCTACGCAGCCCGCTTACGAATCGGCGGTAAAGAGTCACCAGAAACAGAAGACTATATTCCATTTTTCGTGCGGCCCCCGCAGGGCAAAACCACCGCCAAAATCTGCTTAATCATTCCGACGAATAGTTACATGGCTTATTCGAACGACAATTTGGCAACGAACTCAGTCGTTGCCCAGTTGCTGGCTGGCAAAGTGCCGTTAATGCAGGCCTCGGATTTGTATTTGAATGAACATCGAGAGTACGGTTTATCAACTTATTCGTGCCACTCTGATGGACACGGCGTAAGCATCTCTTCCCGGCTCAGACCGATTCTTAATATGCGGCCCAAATACCGGCACTGGTTGTCGCCGTCACTATGGCAGTTGAACGCCGATCTTCACCTCACCGATTGGCTGGAAGAAAAGAATTTCAAGTTTGATGTGCACACCGATGAAGATCTCGATCGTGAAGGGGTCGACTTGCTGAATCGCTACCCTGTCGTGCTAACCGGCTCGCATCCCGAGTATTCGTCGGAAAAGATTATCGACGCCTACGAGGCATACCAGCAACATGGTGGTCGCTGGTTGTATTTGGGAGCTGATGGTTTCTACTGGGCCTCACAGTACCATCCGGACAACAGCAATATCATTGAGGTTCGCAAGGGAGAGGCGGGGACGCGCGCATGGACGGCGAACCCGGGAGAATACAACAATGCCTTCGACGGTAAGTACGGCGGCATGTGGCGCGCGCGGGGCCGCATCCCCAGCAAGACCTGCGGACTCACATTCACGGCCTACGGTTTCGATGTTTCATCGTATTACCAGCGTGAGCCGGATTCTCTGTTGCCGGAATGCAAATGGATGTTCAAAGGCATCGGAGACACCGAAGTTATCGGAGACTTTGGTCTGGTAGGCGGCGGTGCGGCCGGCCTCGAACTCGACCGTTACGATTTAGAATTTGGCACACCGCACAATGCATATTTGTTAGCGCGCTCGGAAGGGCATACGGATCTCATGATGCAAGTCAACGAAGAGATTCATTTCATCGTGCGCGGCTACTATGGTGGCGGCGATGAAAATCCCATGGTCCGCGCCGACATGATCTACTACAAGACACCAAACGATGGCGCCGTGTTCGCGCCCGGTTCTCTCGCATGGTGTGGTAGCTTATCGCACAACAACTACCAGAATAATGTATCTAAATTAATGGAGAACGTTATCAAAGGCTTCTTGAAGTCCGGAACTTTGCCCTAGCGCCGTTCCATTGAAGCGCCCCCAATATTCGATTGTTCGAGCGATTTAATGACCTCTTTGTTGATTTATCTTGGATACCCGTAATAAATCGCGCAGTTCGCGCATGCCCTTAGTTCGCCCACCGGCGGGCAAACACCAAATGCCGACCAGCGCTATCGAGTCGAACGAGCTCGAAGCGCAGCTGCTCAACGGCCTCGATTTGGAAAAGCTCAACGATCTCGCTGAAGTGTTGTTCGCACTCAACAACTACCGGCTCGGGCCGGTACCAGGATTCTACGTTGCCGTCGAAGTAAGCCCAGGTACCGAATGGTGTGTCGGCCAGTTAAGCGCCGATCGGGCGAAGCCGTTGCGAATCGCCAGCAAACGAATTTATAAAAAGGCTGCGAGTGCACAACGCGCTGCTGAACGCATGCGGGCGAAGGACTTAGAAGCTATCGCAGCCTCAAAAATGCCTACCGGCTGAACGTCGTGCTTACGCTGCGTGTAGTACCTTATTGAACACAAAATGCTTGGTTAAATGAAAAAACTTGGATTCCTAATTTCAAACGTCGCATTTAAGAGTGGGCCTCGTCGGGCAAGCGTCGACCGCCGAATAAACTTCATAACGGACATTCGAGGTCTGCGTTATTTCGGCGGATAACGGCCATCAACGGGCATCCGTGCTATTATAATGCAGACGTTCACTGCCAGACTAACCGGCGCTTGATAATGGTACTGGCAGGCAGCCAATTGAACGGCGCAGTTAAGTGTCAGACTCCATCACAGCGTCAGATTAAATACCTCTTTACAGCGCTGGGTATCCCTATTCAAAAACAAAGAGAATAAGCCTGTGAAGAACACTCGATTCTACGGCGAGGATTTAATTGGGGCGTTCGCGGATCATCGGATGTATGGTTGGCGACGATCCTATTTGGATCTTTCCAATCACGCTAAACCCATGACGTTCATAGAGCGATATGTTCCGTGGGTTACTCGATTCGAG
>JBLFWZ010000057.1:0-19084 GCA_047611905.1 Gammaproteobacteria bacterium
AGCCTTTGTGACGAACACAAATGGTGGGCACGGCATGAGCATGCTGTTTCCCTACGACGATACCAATGGAACGTTTTCGGGCACCGCAAACGTTCAACCTGCAACGAACGACTGCCCGCTACTAATGGCGGCAAGTTGTTTGCACCCGCATTCAGGACGGTCGCTGTTCGGCGGGCATTTCAAAGACCTTAGCGCACCGTTAGAAATTCCCGAGCATACGCACAAGTACAACGGTAAAATCGAACGTCCGAAGCTGTTAAATCGCGCGCTCAGCGACGCAGAAATGGAAGTCATGATGGCGCAGCCAGGTGGCGGTGAATTGCCCAATCATTTGCGCAGCAGTGTCGTTGGGGCGTGGGATTTCGCGGCCAACATTAGCGAAAACGCGGCTTCTACTAAAATCGTTGATACGGGCCCGCGCCTGCTGCATGGCTATTGTGTGAACATGCCGATACGCGGCGTGCCTGGATTTAATTGGTCGTCCGATTTCATGAGTTTCCTGCATGGACCACAGGAATACGGCGCTATTCACTTTCACGACGAATCAGTCGACGACGCGCGCTGGGACATCGCATTTGAATGGCGGGTGCCGGCCAATCTTAAAAGCGGCGTGTATGCGGCTCGCTTACGCATCGACGGCAATCCGTCTGCGGAAACGGAAGACTACATCCCGTTTTTCGTACGACCACCGGCTTCGGGGCCGACTGCGAAAATTGCGCTGATTATGTCGACAAATAGTTACATGGCGTACGCGAACGATAATCTGAGTGTCAACTCTGTCATCGCGCAGCTGTTGACAGGCCAGGTACCGCTATTACAACCCAGTGATCTATTGCTCAACAAAGAGCGCGGTTACGGACTCGGAACCTATACCAGTTATCGCGATGGTTGGGGTGTCAATATTTCGTCGCGTCTACGCCCAATTTTAAATATGCGGCCGAAGTACATCCACGTATTGTCGCCGTCATTGTGGCAGCTCAACGCAGATCTCCATTTAGTCGATTGGTTGGAAAAAATGGATTACGACGTTGATATTCATACCGACGAAGATCTGCAGCGCGAAGGTGTGAGCCTGCTAAATCAATATCAAGTCGTTTTGACTGGGCATCATCCGGAGTACGTGACCGAGCAAATGATGGATGCCTACCACGATTACCAACTTCAAGGTGGCCGTTGGTTATACCTGGCTGCGAATGGTTTCTACTGGATTTGTGTTCCACACCCGGACAATCCGAACATTATCGAAGTTCGAAAAGGCGACAACGGTAGCCGAGCATGGACGATTGCTCCCGGGGAATATTGCAACGCGTTCGATGGTAAGCACGGTGGATTATGGCGGGTCCGAGGTAGAGTAATGAGCAAGCTTCTCGGCGTTACGTTTACGTCATTTGGATTGACGTATTCCTCTTACTACAGACGAGCCCCGGACAGTGAATTGCCCGAATGCGCTTGGATCATGGACGGCGTGGGTGCGGACGAACCGATCGGTAACTTCGGATTGATTGGTGACGGCGCTGCCGGGCTTGAACTTGATCGTTATGATCTTGAACTCGGCACGCCGCACAGGGCCTATTTGTTGGCGCATTCAGAAGGTCATTCCGATATGTACGTTACCGTCTCGGAAGAATCGACGTTTAACGCGCGGGGCTACATCGCGTCTGGCACCGGTGAAACTAATCCCCGCACGCGGGCAGACATTGTCTACTATAAGACTCCTGAGGATGGCGCCGTATTTTCGGTCGGGTCGATGGCATGGTGTGGGTCCTTGTCGCATAACAATTACGACAATAACGTATCGCGCATAATGCAAAACGTAATTGATGGATTTTTAGTCGAGGGGTCCCTGCCATGAGTATTACGAAGCGCGATGAAGGGGCGGAAGTCCCACAAAAAAAAGATCCGTATTGGTGGCTCCACCCTGCATATCGCGGCGAGCAGACGCTGGACATTGAATCGCTAAACGCAATGGCAGACCGTGCCTATAAATGGACCTGCTATGCGAGCGAGGACGAGTCAAACGCGAATGATGTGGATTTGATGAATCATCCGGAAGGTCGTTTCGTGGAGTTCGCTCAACTGCTCTTTAAAGTTAATCAGTTCCGTCCAGGCCCGGTAGAAAATTGGTACGTCGTCGTTTGTGTGGAGCACGATAAGCGCTGGGCTGTTGGTCAGCTGCGTGCCGATCCAATAACTCCAGTGCAGCTTTTCGACGATTTGATTTACGCATCCGAAGGAGCGGCGCGCGAACGAGCACAGGAATTGCGCAACGCATAAGTGTCATAGCCGGGGGGGATTATCGTGTCAACAGGTGAATCTGGGTTTAGCTTTGAACGCTTGGAACAGGAGGACGGAGACGTTGCGATCTTTACCGTTCACGGCAGAACCCAATTAAATCTCGTTGGTATCCAAACGATACTTCAATGCGCGGATGGCATCAGCGGGCAATCTACCCACAGCGACATTCGCTGCGCGCTTATTCAAGGGACGACAGAGTCGAATTTTATTGGCGGCGCCGATCTTCTTGAACTTCAGGCACTAGAAATACACAACGCCGCCGAGTTCGTTGGTGCGATTCATTTGTTGTGCCGCGCGATAAGAGAGTTTCCTGTGCCGGTGCTTGCCCGCATTTCTGGCCATTGTCTTGGCGCGGGCCTCGAAATTGCGGCCGCGTGTGACATTCGAATATGCGACACCTCAGCCGTGTTCGGCATGCCAGAAGTTCGAGTCGGTGTTCCGTCCGTCGTTGAAGCAGCTTTGTTGCCGCAACTAATTGGTTGGGGGAAGACTCGAGAGTTGGTCTATAGGGGTAATATAATCAACGCTAGTGAAGCCGTACGCATTGGTCTCATCGAGCAACTCGCTGACGAACAAGAGCTAGACGACGTAATTGCAGAGATAATTACAGACATCTTAGCCGGTGCCCCGAACGCTATTCGGTTGCAAAAAGAGCTGTGCCGGCAGTGGGAAGCCTTGTCGTTAGACGCCGGCATACAGGCCGGGCTGAGCTCATTTGCGCAAGCCTACGAGACCGATGAACCGCAACGCTACTGTGAGAAATTTTTCCAGCGAAAACGGTAATTTTCCCTGCGCGCATCACTAACATATCTAACGGCCGCACCCCTGTGCGACCGTTACCTGAGATTCTTGCACGCTTCCTTCAGGGAAAAAAATATTCGAGAAATTTATCGATTTACGCCGTGATGAAGGCAGTCACACTGCGCGTGCACGTCGAGTGTAGGTCACGCTTTTGCCGGGGGGATTTCATCGGGCGGGACGCTCACCACCTCGTTGCTCTGTGAACTTTCGGCCATGTTCGCCTCGGACCGGTGATCACGCGCAAGCAACAGGTAGTATGAAGGGACTACGAACAGGGTAAATAGGGTGCCGATGCCAAGGCCCGAGGTGATGACCAGACCCATTTGAAAGCGACTTTCTGCCCCCGGGCCGCTTGCGCTAAGCAGCGGCGTCATGGCGACAATCATCGCGATACTGGTCATTAAAATTGGCCTGAGTCTTGTCATCGCGGCTTGTTCTATTGCATCGCGCTTCGAATAGGACTCTGTCAATTGGAGGCGGTTGGCAAACTCGACAATCAATATGCCATTTTTCGCAATCACTCCAATCAAGGTGATGAGCCCAAGTTGGGTATAAATATTGATCGTGCCGAATCCCCATGCAATGAATGCCAACGCGCCGGCGATAGACATGGGCACTGACATCAAAATGATTAACGGATCCCGCCAACTTTCAAATTGGGCAGCAAGCACCAAGTAAATAATCACGAGCGAAACAAAGAACGTGACGATCAAGGCGTTACCTTGCTGTGTGTATTGTCGAGTCAGGCCGGCATAATCCCAGGAGTATTCTTGTGGAAGTGTCCTTGCTGCTTCGGTGTTTAAGTAATTTATTGCGTCGCCCATCGTCACCCCGGGCGCCGGGATCCCTTGAAGGATCAGCGAATTCAATTGTTGAAATTGAGTGCGATCACTCGGCTCGACCAGTTGTTCGAACGATACTAGCGTTGCCAAGGGGATGAGGTTTCCTTCGCCCGAACGAACATAATAGCCCTGCAACATCTCGTGGTTGGAACGGAATTCGGGGAGTACTTCAGGTATGACTTTATAACTGCGGCCATCGAGGTTGAACCAGTTGACGTAGTTCCCGCCGAGATAAAGCGCTAAGGTGCGGCCGATTTCCTCCATGTCAATGCCGAGTTCGCCCGCGCGATTACGGTCTAGCACGATATTAGTTTTCGGGCGTGTGAACTCGACAGCTTTCTGCAGGAACATAAATTTCCCACTTTCCAGCGCGCGTCCGAGTAATTCATCAACATTTTGATCGAGTTCTGCGTAGTTAGCCGCACTCAGCACAACGAATTGAAATGGTAACCCGCGACCGGCGCCGGGCAATGTTGGGCGTGGAAAGGACGACAGCTGTAATCCCGTCACGCTCGCCAACTTAGATTGAAGTTCGATGCCGATTTCGGATTGCGAACGGGTTCGTCGGTCCGTCGGAACCATTTTAAACCCGCCGAAAATCGAATTCGGGGTGCCACCAAAACCGAGCATAAAGAAGCTTTCTTTATACTCCTCTATGGTTTCGTAGACGCTAAGAATGTCGTGCGCATAGTGACGGGTGTAGTCGACCGTCGCGGTCTCCGGCCCGCGTCCGGAGACGTATAAAATGCTTTGATCCTCGTTTGGCGCGAGTTCGCTTTGTGACATTGTGAAGAGAAAATAGATGACCACCAATACGGCTAGGCCGAATACAATGACAACAGAATTGAAGCTCAGTACCCGATGGAGGACGAACCCGTAAATTTTTGCGAGCGCGTTAAAGGAGTTTTCGACTGCTTGCTCGAAACGGCCGTGGCGCGAGGATTTGAATATTTTCGCGCACAACATGGGTGATAGGGTGAGCGCGACCACCCCGGAGATGATCACAGCACCGGCGAGTGCGAATGCGAATTCAATGAACAACGACCCGACGAGTCCGCCCATGAATCCGATGGGTGCGTAGACGGCGACTAGGGTTGTGGTCATCGCGATGATCGGCAGCCACAATTCGCGAGCGCCGCGTATGGCGGCGTCGTAGGCCGACAATCCATTCTCCATGTGCCGATGAACATTCTCGACGACGACGATAGCATCGTCCACCACGAGTCCAATGGACAATACCATTGCGAGCAAGGTGAGCAAATTAATCGAAAAACCCATTAACAACATCAAAAAAGCCGCCCCAACCAGCGATAGGGGCACCGCGATCGCTGGGATAAACGCTGCTCTTAATGAACCGAGGCAAATGAAGATCACCAACAAGACAATGAGAATAGCTTCGCCAAGGGTCGTAAAAACTTCCTTGATTGAGTCCTCAATAAATTCGCTTGCGTCGTAAGGGATCATGGATTTCATGCCGGAAGGCATTTGCGCTTCGAGTTCTGGTATGGCGGCGTGGACACCGAGCGCTACTTTCAACGGATTGCTTCCGGGCACCGGATCGATGCCAATGTAAACCGCCGTTTGGCCGTTATACCATCCGCCGGAATCATAATCCTCGGAGCCTAATTCGGTCTCGGCGACATCGGAAAGTCGGACCAAGGTGCCATCGACAACCCGGATGACTAGATTCTCAAAATCTTCGACGCGTGTCAGATCGGTTGTGGCGCTGAGGTCGACGGCAACGTAGTTGCCTTTCGTTTCGCCCGCGCCTGAGAGATAGTTATTCGATAGCAACACTTTGCGTACGTCGCTGGCGGTTACACCGAAGGCAACCATCTTGCGCGGGTTTAGCCAAATTCGCATAGCGAAGGTTTTGTGACCAAACATGTTCGCTTTTGCAACACCGGGTATTGATTGCAAGCGCGGCCGGATCACGCGATGCAAGTAATCCGTTATTTGGGAGGGGTGCATCGTCGCGCTATAGAACGCGATGTACATTAGCGAGCTAGTCGCGCCGGTCTGAGAGTCGATAACCGGATCGTCCGCTTCTTGCGGGAGAACGTTGCGCTGGCTCGCAACCTTTGCTTGGATTTCCGCGACCGCGTCTTTTGGATCGTAGTCGAGCTTCATGTAAACGTCGATTTTCGAGACACCTTGGCGACTGCTCGACGTTATGTAGTCGATGCCATCCGCCTCGGCGACTGCTTGCTGTAACGGCGTCGTGATGAACCCCTTTACAAGTTCGCCGCTAGCCCCAGGGTAGGTTGTCGTAATCGTGACGACGGTATTTTTGGTGTCCGGATACTGACGTAGATCGAGAGCGAAGATTGCGCGCACGCCAAGCACGAATATCAGCAGACTGACGACACTGGCGAGCACCGGTCGTTCGATGAAAATATCAGTGAATTTCATCTACTCATAACCGTGCGCAGCAGCTCGACTCGCTGGTTGCGGATTTACGCGCATGCCATTGCGTAGCTTGTTATGGCCAACGCTGACAACGCTGTCATTTTCCGCGAGGCCTTCGGTGACGGCGGTCCTTCCGTCACGTGCTTTTCCTGTTTTAATTTGACGACGCATCGCCTGGAACACTCCGTCGTTGTCTTCGACAACAAATACGGAATTTCCATAGGGTGTGTAAGCAATGGCCGTTTCGGGAACGGTGATCACGCTATCGGTCTCTGGGATCGTACTCAAAATTTCCGCGAACATTCCCGAGCGTAGACGATTGTGTTGATTGCTAAACTCGGCGCGAATGCGCAGATTGCGAGTGGCGCGGTCGATACCCGCTTCGAACGCAGTGATGGTGCCGTGAAATTCCTCGCCTGGGTAGCCCTGCACAGTGGCGGTCACAGACAGGCCTAGTGAGACGTGAGCGATAAAACGCTCAGGGGTGCCAAAATCGAGATAGATTGGATCGAGGCTTTGTAGCGGCACAATTTCCGATCCCGAATCGAGATATTCACCAACATCGACCTTGCGGATGCCGAGAAGGCCACTAAACGGGGCGCGAATTGTTTTTTTTCGCATCCCGGCGCCTTTTGCGCGCGTCATGGCCGCAGCCTCGTCGCGACGCGCAGCCGCAATGTCAAATTCCGATTTCGAAATCGTATTGTCGGCGACCAGGCTTTTGGCTCGTTCGTACTGCAGGTCATTCAGATGCTCATCGGCCACCAAGGCTTGAAATTCCGCCGCGTCGACACTGGCGTCAAGCTGTACGAGTACGTCGCCTTGTTGGACTTTTTGACCAGAAGTAAAATAAATGGCGACGATTTTGCCTTCGACTTCGTTTGTAACCATAACGTCTTGAACGGCTGTAAAGGATCCTACTGCAGGCAGGTAGCGTTGCCAGACTTCGAGCGTTGCCGGCTCTACGGTCACTGCGGAAATTGCCCGCGGTGCAGCGGCAAACGCGGCCTGGTCCGCTTCTTTCTTTGCTTTAAGGGCTTCTATGCCGGACCACAAAATGACAATTACGCCGGCAATTAATGCTAGTCGAATGATGATTTTCACGTTAAATCTCTTGGCGATGCCCCGCAATTAGGCGCGCATCCTAACATTAAGCGGGATAGGTCAGTCTGCTCAAGCTTACGCCGCAGATGGGCATTCACTCAACTCGTGTAAATGTGCGGCGACGCATTCGCCGATTCGAGACAAGTTATAGCCGCCTTCTAATACGGAAATTATTCGACCGTTGGCATGTTTATCTGCTACTTCCAGTAACCGTAGCGTCATCCAAGAATACATGGAGGTAGATAATAGAATTTCACCGAGCGGATCATCTGCGTGGGCGTCAAACCCAGCGCTAATTAGAACGGCCTGCGGCGCAAATCGATCTAAGGCAGGCAAAATGCGCTCGATGAACGCGGCTTCGTAATGCGCGTCGGTTGCGCCGGCAGACATTGGGCAGTTTAGCGTACTGCCTTTTCCCCGACCTTCACCCGTTTCGTCGACGTTGCCAGTCCCTGGATAAAATGGATACTGGTGTGTGCTGACGTACATCACGCTCGGATCGGATTCAAAAGTGTGCTGCGTGCCGTTTCCGTGGTGAACGTCCCAGTCAATTATCGCAATTTTTTCTAAGCCGTAGTGTGCCTGTAAGTAGCGGGTCAGAATGGCGACGTTGTTGAACAAGCAAAATCCTAGCGCCGTACTATTTTCTGCGTGATGCCCGGGTGGTCGAACTAACGCGAATCCGTTAGCAATTTTCCCGCTCATCATCGCATCCGCTAGCTCTAATGGAGCGCCACAGGCAAGCAATGCGACGTCGTACGACGCGGAAGATATCGCGACGTCCATGGAGTCAAGGTAGGGCGCGCCGCTCTGACAGGCTGCGAGCGCACGTTCGCGATAGTGCCCAGTGTGTACGGTTTCCACCCATTTTTCATCCGCAGGTCTTGGAGAAATGGGGGTTAGATCTTTGATCCACCGTTGCTGGTCAAGGTGGGTCATTATTGCGGAGACGCGTTCGGCGCACTCCGGATGCCCGAGTCCGGTACTGTGGTTTAGAAAACCTGCATCAAAAGCAAATCCCGTCGACATAACAATGTTTCCCTTAGTAATAGAATGTTACGAATTCAGTGAATACCAATTATACCTAGGAGCCTGGCGGGCTTAGAGTGTTCTAGACGGCAACTGCTCCTGCGTTGCTCTCGACTTCCGCTCCAGGCTCAGTTCTACCTCGTCCATCCCTGGACTCGTCGGCTCGGGCATCCTGCTTCGCCCTACCTCGTCCATCCCTGGACTCGTCGGCTCGGGCATCCTGCTTCGCCCTACCTCGTCCATCCCTGGACTCGCATCTCCTGTATCTGACCGCCATGGATGGCGGAAATGCAAAAGGCTTGCAGGAGCAATCCTTGCCCTGCAGTCGCCGGGAAAACCGAGCTTGGCCGATTTCAGCGCACTATCTAGTTAAACAAAGTGACTATTCTCCTCAAAAGTGCATTAAATATAGCTCAGACTGGACTTTCCCTCGTCACGAGTGCTTAAGTCCGACAGGTTCCTAGGAATGAGTGTTTCTCCCTATATGCGTACGCTTCGTGATTACATAAACCCAGATACCGAGATACTTGCGGTGGGGATCAATCCATCGCCGATTTCTGTTCAACAAGGCTATCCGTTTGCGGCATCACGCAATCGCTTTTGGGACGCATTGAACGCCTCGTGGTTTGTGAGTTCGACTTATACGCCAAGTATCGAATCGATGGTCGAACTGCTTGCCGTCGAGCGGATCGGATTTACGGATCTCGTGAAACGACCAACCCCAGGAATATCTGATTTGCGGGCGAGCGATTATCGGCTTGGTTCAAGCCAACTAGCGGATAAAATTAGGCACTACTCTCCGCTCATTGTGTGGTTTCAAGGCAAGACGGCTTACGTGAAATTTCTGCATTACGGCCTCGGTCGCCGTGATCGCACCGTTGCTTGGGGAGAACAGCCGCCGCTATACGCGGGGATAGATGCTTTTGTGACGCCGAACCCGAGTTCCGCTAATGCGGTTTACTCACTAAACGATATCTGCTCTTGGATGAACCGCCTCGCGGCATTCGCCGGACGGTCGGCCCCTAAGTAGAGGGCACCACAAAACTATCCGCATCCGGGGCTGTGTTAAACGAGGGGAGGCGAGTCTCCGCAAGTAAGATCGATAATGAGCGATTAGACTAGATAAACTGGGCTGGCGCGGCCGGCAGCCGGCGCAATGGGTAACTGCGGCATCGCGCACTTGGAACCAGGATGCCGCTTCTTGGGTTCGGTTTAGAGAAAGTCACAATGGACGTCCCGGCCGACGAGATCCTCGGCCGAAAAATCACGAAAACGCTTTAGTGAACTAGGGCTTTGACGTTTTCCGTTGAACTTCCTGCCCGAGTTTCATTTTCGATAACGCTGTCTACCAACCGACTATCTGGCGACATGCTGCGCACGATATCGGCGACAACGAAGCCGGCTTCATCGAGGATAACGTCGAATTTCTCTTCCTCGTCTTCGTCGTCACTAACGTCATTGTTGTCATCTTCCTCGTAGGCGAACTCTTCGGGTGTTTTTGCCTTTAGGCCATGCGCCACGCGGATTTGATTTTCACGTCCGTGCTGATCGCGTTTGTTGTTGTCGTATTCGGCTTTCCGTTTATCGAAGGCCAATGAAACCTCTTTGCGTTTGCGGGCAGTTTCTATTGCGGCTTCTTGGGCCAGAACTGCCTGGAACGCCGGATCCTTCGCCACCCTGGCTAGATGCAAGCCCTTCAACATCGATATGCCACCGAGATCGTTACCTGCCGGCTTAAACCGCGCAGCCGGGATTTCGGCCCACGGTAATGCGTTGTCGAGCGCGCGTTCGCCTTGGTCGTCGGTGCTTAAGGCGGTAGGGAAGCTGATGTCCGGAATAACTCCCTTGTGCTGCGTACTGCCGCCGGCAACGCGAAAGAACTGCGCAATGGTCGCCTTCAATTGCCCTAATTTGCCTGCCATGGTGTCGTCAAAGCGATTTAAATCGACGAGATTCTGGACCGTCCCTTTGCCGAATGTCGGCTCTCCCAAGACGATTCCGCGATGATAGTCTTGGATGGCTCCTGCAAATATTTCCGAGGCGGAAGCGCTATTTCGGTCGACTAGCACGCCAAGCGGGCCGTCGAACGCGACGCCGCGATCGGTATCTCGTTCTAGCTGCACGGTGCCTTGTGAATTACGCACCTGGACGACCGGGCCAACGTCAATAAACAGACCGGTGAGGTCGGTCGCTTCGCTAAGGGAGCCGCCTCCGTTGCCGCGTAAGTCGACGATTAGTGCATCAACGCTTTGGCTTTTGAATTCCTTAATGAGCCGTCTCACGTCGCGGGTGGTACTCCGAAAATCCTCTTCGCCGCGAGATCGTGCGTCGAAGTCCATATAAAACGTGGGTAGGTCGATCACTCCGATGCGTAACGGATGAGCGTCGTCACCGAGCTCGAGAATCGAACTCTTTGCCGCCTGCTGCTCGAGTTGGATAGTGTTTCGTTCGATGGCAATGAGTTTCGCGGGCCCGTCTAGTCCTGCTCGTTTTTCAAGTACTTCCAGTTTCACCACCGTGCCTTTCTTGCCACGGATAAGGTCGACGACGTCATCGAGGCGCCAACCTACAACGTCTACAATTTCTCCGCCGTCACCTTGACCGATTCCTACGATGCGATCGTCGGCGTGCAGATTACCGCCGAGGTCTGCTGGACCTCCGGGTACTATTTCGCGGACCAAGGTGTGTTCATTGTCGGTTTGTAGCACAGCGCCGATGCCCTCGAGAGAGAGGCTCATGCGGATTTTAAAATTCTCGGAAGTCCGAGGTGAGAAATAAGCCGTGTGTGGGTCTATCGACCGGGTGTACGCGTTGATCGCCATTTGGAAGACGTCCTCGCTATTTATTTGGGTCGCGCGGCGCAACACACCCTCGTAGCGCTTGCGTAAGGTATCAGCGATTTCTAGGGGGGCCTTGCCGGCCAAGGTCAGTGACAAAGTGTCATTTTTTACCCGCTTGCGCCACAATTCGTCGAGTTCCTCTGTCGAAGCGGCCCATTTAGCGTCTTCGCGGTCGAACATAAATGTTTCGTCTAGTGTAAAGTCAAACGGCCGCTCGAGATTTTCGATGGCATTGGTGACACGCTGTTCAACTCTCTCGCGGTAACGCAAGTACATGTCGTAAATGGGTTGAAGGTTAGAGTTACGTAAGTAGTCGTCGAGTAGGTCTGCGTGTTGTTCGAATTCTTCGATATCCGAACGCACCAAATAGCTTTTAGTCGGGTCTAAAGTTTCCAAATAGCTATCAAATATTTTTTGCGATAAAGAATCGTCGAGAGGGGGTTTTTTGTAATGGTAGTTTGCGAGGAAGTGAGTGATAAGTCGGGTTGCGCGCTTATGCTCCGCTCGCGGCATTAACTCTTCCATTGGCGTAACGGGCGCTAGCGCCGCAACGTCGAGGCAATACACAAAGAGACTAACGATAAATATTCTGATGCTTAAACTCATGGGTCGAATTTTCCGCCTTGCGATCATGTTTCAATGCCAGTCGCGACGTTGCACTTAGCCAAGGACCTGAAGTCTAGCTTATTTGGTGTCGAAGCACCCAGGAAGCGATCGGTATTGCAAGACATGAACCAAAATTTAACGATAAATTACTGGAACTTAGGTTCGGGAGTTCGATATTTTCCCAGCTTGACTCATGCCCGTGTAATTTACGGCAGCCGCGACATCTATGTAACGACGGATGGTTGCGGACCGGTGGCCCTAGCATTGTCTAGTTGCCCGGGGCTTAATTACTAACCTAGAGCAACCGCAATAGATTCGCATGGTTACAACAAACAAGGCCCGCTTCGTTGATACCCCTGGCGCTCTGGACGAGTTCATTCGGAGTCTGGATCAGCACGACGTCATCGCAATCGATACCGAATTCGTGCGTGAGCGAACGTATTATCCCCAACTCTGCTTGATCCAGGTTGCGGCCGGTGACCAGATATGGTGTCTTGATCCGATTACGATTGAGGATACTCAGGCTCTATTTACAGCGCTAAATGAACCCAGCAGGTTGAAAATCTTCCACTCCGGACGTCAGGATCTCGAAATATTTTTCAACGAAACTGAGCAGCTTCCCCGGCCGGTGTTTGATACGCAAATTGCTGCGGCTTTGTTAGGTCGCCCTGACCAGATTGCCTATGCAGGATTGGTTCAAGAATTTTACGATTGCAAACTAGATAAATCGTCATCACGAACGAATTGGGCGCAGCGCCCACTGTCGGCGCAGCAATTGGAGTACGCGGGAGATGACGTGCGCTATCTCGAAGGCGTTAAAAGACGTCTCGAAGAAGAACTCCAGGCGAAAGGACGAGAACCCTGGCTACAGGAGGAATGTGAGCGACTTACCGAAGTTCAACTCTATGTGAATGACCCGGACATGATGTGGCAGCGGATAAAGGGGGTTGCCGATCTGGATCCCGCAGAAGCGGCGAGAGCCGTGAAACTGGCTGCATGGAGGGAAATAACCGCCCAAAGCCGCAACCTACCGCGAGGCTGGGTGATTAAAGATGATCGCTTGATTGCGCTGGCGCGCGCAAATCCCAAGAGCATGGCCAATTTGTCGTTGGTTGAGGGGCTTTCCCCAAGCCTAGTTCGCCGACACGGAGAAGAAATCCTCGATGCAGGCAGGCGTTCATCACACGATCGAGACATGGACTTGGGTCCGAAGAAGCAGAAACTGAGCAGCGGCGGCAAAACCTTACTACGAGAGTTGGCTGACACGCTCAGCGTTGTAGCTTCCAAATACGAGGTATCGAGTACGCTGATTGCCAGTCGTCGTGAGTTGGAATCGGCGATCGGTGGTGCTCAGGAGCTGCGTTTGTTCGACGGCTGGCGTCGCGAACTTTTCGGTGACTTGGTCAAACAAAAAGTTGCCGAATACTCGAAATCACGCGCCAGCTAAATATCGAGACGATCGTACGGTGAGATACGATTTCGCTAGGTTCTTAGTGATTTCTCTTGCAGGCGCATTGATATCGATTCCCGTTTCCCTGGCAAACAGCACTGCGGATCTGGCCAACGATCGATTTATGAGTACGGCCCAGCTCTTACCCTCCTGGATTGCGGCTTTCAGTGGTGAGGCGGAATTTCAGGCTGAACGGATCGTAATCGGCCGCGACCGGTTAGAAAATGCTGTGGTGCCTATTCAATTCGACTCACACAAATTTTCTGTGCAACGCGCTCACGCGGCGATCGGCTCTGGCACTGTTGAGCTAGATTGGAACCACAATATCGCGAACGGACAGAACTCCGTGACGTTCGCGGGCCATGATTTGAGTGCTGGTGATTTTGCTACGCTACGATCGCTAGTCGACGCGCCGGTTGATTTCCGTATCGAACTAGATGGGCTCGGCCGATCGCCTTACGAGTTTTTGTTCGACGCACGCGGCAATGTGAAAGTGGATCTTGGACCTGGCGCGTTTGCGAGTAATGATCTTGAACAAGCGGGTAGCGATTTGTTGTCGTACATAGTCGCGGGACTAAATCCGTTTGCTTCTCGGTCGGAAGAAACCCCATTTCGATGCGCAAAGGCGCGTTTCGAAATCCATGGAGGGGAGGTCCCTGAGTTGCAATTGCTCGGATTGCAAACAGAACAATTTACCGTGCTTTGCAACGGAAAAATGAATTTCAACACGGAGCACGTGGAGCTCGTGTGCCGGCCACATCAACACACGGGCTTTGTGCCTGACGGATTGTCCGTTGTGCCGTCGGTAGAAATTTCCGGAACGTTCTCCGAGCCTGAAATCGACATAAATAAGCTCGGCGTGTTGAAGCAGGGTGCGTCACTCGGCATTGGAATTACGGGGTTTGGCGTAAGCCAAATTGCGGGTTTACTGGCTCAGACTCGTCCCAGCGTGGAGCCGTGCCTAATTCACAGGGGCGGCGCCCGCTGACGCAATCTACATGTAGTTCGCGAATTCTCTCTCGAAACTGGGGAACGACATATTAATAACGTTAATATCGAAGCTCGGCAGGATGTCCGACTTCGATTCGCGCTCGAGCAAAAATTTAAACGCTGCTTCAACGCACTCGTCAGGCGAAATCTTCGCAGCCGTCAGCTTCTGGTAAGTAGCATCCGCTAGCGTCACCCGGTGCTTAGTACTCCCAGCGGAGTCGGATACGACGACGTTGAACACCATTGGTTCTTCGCCCGGTTTTTGTTCGACTTCAATCATATTGCGTCTTTATAGTTCGCCCGTGGTGCGCGTATGTTACGCCGATTGTCGTATTTGACAAGAACTGCGGCAGCGAAGGGATGCGCTTATTCGACTATCTCGAGTAATTCGATTTCGAATATAAGCGTTTCGTTTGGGCCAATTACCGCACCGGCGCCTCTCGGACCGTAGGCCAAACTCGCTGGCACAAATATCTGCCACCGGCTGCCGACGCGCATTAGGGGAATAGCCTCTTGCCACCCTTTGATAACCTTTGCCAAATTCAGCTTCGCGGCTTCGCTGCGTCGGCGTGAGCTATCGAATTCACGCCCGTCGATTAGAGAGCCCGTGTAATGAACCATTACTGTGCTGTTTGATTTGGGGAACTCGCCCGGTCCGGAGCGGATAATCTTGTATTGAAGCCCGCTAGATAACGCTACGACGTCGTCTTTGTCTTTATTTTCAGCCAGGAATTTTTTCCCAGAAGCGAGGTTCGCCTTAGCTCGCTCGAGCAAGGTGCTAGAAACATCGCTCTCGCCTTTTTTCAGCGCTTGCTCCATTTGGGCACCCGACAATCGCGGCTTTGAACCATCTAGTGCATCCCGAACGGCGAGATTAAAAGCATCGGCATCAAGTAGCACTCCTTGACGGACTAAGCTTTGTCCGATTTGAACGCCAATTGCATAACTGAATTGTTCCTTTTCGGTCTCTAAGGAAATCCCGGCCGCGTGAACGCCTGAAATACAGCACAAACCAAGCAGGGCCGTCGACAATAATCTCATTACAAATAACTCTCCATCAAAGACCATGTATTTTCGCTTCATCTTCCCATAGTTGCCGATTTTCTTAAACCAGGTGATGGCTTATTTCACCGGCAATCACAGTGCGCCGAGTTGCTTCAATGACTTGAAGATTTCTTGGGCTAGTTTCGCGTAACCCATCGCATTTGGATGCACGGGATCTGATTTAAGCGCGGGATCGCTTAGAATTTTACTCAGTATTTTTGCGTCTAACGGGACGTTCGATTGCTCGGCAATATCGAAGTAAAACTTTGCTGTGCCCAGAAGTAGGCCTGGTCGTGGCACGCCAATTAGAAACACTTCGGCACCGTGGGCGCGCGCGAGTTCGATCATCGCCATGATGTTTTCCGTCGTTTGCCCGACGTTTTGTTTGCGCAATAAATCGTTGCCGCCGTGGCATAGAATCACCAATTGTGGCTGGACTGATTCGAGAATGCCTTCGAGGCGTTTGAGCCCAGCTGACGAGACTTCACCGGGCACACCCGCGTTGACGACGTTGTAGCCAGTAAGACTCCCCAGCACCGTTGGGTAGTCTTGTTCGGGGCCGCTGCCGGTTCCGCGGGTTAGGCTGTCGCCAAAGGCCAGGATTGTAGCCTCCCTGCTAAGCGGAGATAGTTTCGGACCATCCGGCGTGCACCCCGATAGCAGCATTGCCAGAATAAAAACTCGTAAGATCAATTTTGCTTTACCCTTGAACAAACGAGCAGAGGATATCGTAACGCAATGCTCAAAATGCATGGATGCGGCGACACTGGAATGCAAAGTACCCGACTAGCGAACGTCATGGATTTCCGTTTGAAGCGCAGGGGATCTATGTGACCGCGACGTTATCATCTTCTGAAAATCTATCTCCGGGCCACAACAAACCCGGCGACTATGCTTTTATCGCGCTAAATAGTACGACGGGCACATCGCTTTTTGCTTGTAGCGTTATGCTCATTCCATTCGGAACGACAAGGGAATCGCCGCCTTTGATCACCATGGCGTGACCTTCGACCTCGACCATAAGCTCACCGGCCAAAACGGCGATCACGGAATCACTCTCGGCAAAATATTCTTTGGGCTTGTCATGGCTACGTAGAATATCTTTAGACGTATCGTAGCCCCACACGAGTAGCTTCTGCAGCATTGATTGTTCGCTGAGCGGGCCATCGGTTGCCTTGTCCCAACGCTGAAGTTTCAAGCGACTCAATGGTTGGTGCGCAATGACTTTATTACCACCTTGAAAGCGCGCCTCATACAAGGCTGCATCGGCACGCTTCTGGATCTCATTGCTCGGCAAGCCGGCAGAAGGTTTGACTGTCGCTACGCCGGCGTGAATTGTGACGATGCTTCTACCTTTCGCGGCGGCGTGCGTTATTTTCGTCGTCTCGATTCGTTTTCTCAGTGCTTCGCCCACCCGCAGCGCGTTTCGGGCGTCACAGCCGGGCAACATAATGGCGAGTTTTTCGTTTTCCCAGCGACCAGCTAAATCGCCAGAGCGCCGGCCAAATCCTTTGACCATTTGGCCGATTTTTTTTAGTAGGCCGTCTGCCGACTGGCTGCCATAAGTATCGAAGTACTCTTGGTAGGCATCAATTTCGACAATGACTAACGAAACAGGTTTCTTTTCCCGAATTGCGCGACGCCACTCGGATTCGAACTGCTGATCGAAATTACGCCGATTCGATAAACCGGTCACTTGGCAATGTGGTGATACTCGTTCCAAGGTGTCTGCGAGGGCCTTGGCCTTGCCTTGAACAAGGCCGAGATCTGCGGCCGTGCGCCGAAGCGTAATTTCGGCTTGTTCACGTTTGTCGGCGTTAGTCTTCAGAGCGATATTGAGTTTTTCCACTTGTGTCCGACGTTGATCGAGATGTCCCGTTAACTGTTCATTTTCGCTTGTCGAAATCACGGCGTCCCACACCAGTCGTTTGACCACAACCGCGCCAAGCACAGCACTTAGGAAAGCCGCGACCAAACTAGCGCAAACCAGTATCCCGGTTGAGTCCAAGTGAGTGGCTGCAGCGGCGGCTGCAGGGGCTAATGAAAAAGCCGCAAAAGCGATCGTTATCTTAATCGCGCCTGCGTAGACCGCGACGCATGATGACGACACGATGACAACAACAACGGCAGCAAGCGTCGCCGCGAGGGCGCTTTCGTTAAGACTAATATAAGCCGCGGCGAGGCCCCAGCTGAGCGCGCTGATAACGGCGCCAAAATTAAAGTAGACGCCCCATCGCGTAATTGCCGAACTGGGTGGGGGGGCCCGACCATAAAGAATCGCGACGATCCACCTGACCATTGCGACGATCAGCGGTACGACGCTTAACAGCATCGCCACAGGCGAGACCTCTAATACCCAACCTGCGACGAGCAAAAGTCCCGCGCCAATTACGCTTATCGCACACTCGATGGGTGCAAGAGCGAACTGCCTGTCTACTTGTCGGGCGCCGATGCGGATTAAGGCTGTGTCGGTAAAATCCATTCCAATCTCTAAGGACCTAAATTGTATTGCGGCGTCGTACTCGATATCCCTTGCCGATCGCGAGATTTCTGATCTAGCAGTTGCGAACGATTCATAATCAGTTAGCAGGGTATGTAGTATAGCGACCACACAATAATCCACCTAGTGCGCTAATAAGTTGATTTGTCGGGGAAGATCGGGCGCGCAAATAGATGGGCAAACGGGGCCGGCTGAGTTTCGTCGCGACATGGGTAAACGTCATCCACCTGCTGATCGGCACTCACGATCAATTGACGGTCGGTATAGGGATTGGGATGAAAATGCCGCTTCGAGAATATCGCGGTTGCATTGTTTGGTTGGTTTGCTCAATCAATGTTTGGTGCTCAAAAGAGCAAAGACGATTAAGGGATTTCGTGTTGCTCGAAGATCAGTTCCGCTGGGATGTAGCGTTCCAATGCAGATCTTGCGCAAGTTAGGAGGCTCGGGGTCTCGTGATCGACGAACATTAGCGTCCCATCGAGGTCCTCGCTTGCAGCAGCAAATAGCGGCTCGTCAGGGTACAGGCGCACTATTCGTTTAGCGAAGGACCGCGGTAACCGCAAGTTACCCATCGTAACCGAGTGCACCGCGTCGGCGTCGATCTCTGAAAAGACCTGCGCAAAAAAAGCTTCGTATATTTCGGCATAACCTTTGATCGGAATTAAGGGGTCGAATCGTAAACCAATAGGCCAACCGTGGGTCTGCAAACGCCGCAGCGCGGCGAGTCGATCTTTGAGCGATGCCGCCCCATGCTCCAGCGTTTCGCCGATAGATTCGGGCGCAAGGCTCATGGCGACGACGCATCGCTCGGTGGGTTCTTTTGCAATTAGCGAGCGTATTTGCGTACTTTTGGTTCTAAGTTCCAGGACGACATTATTGAGATCGCTTAGTGCGTCAATGAAATAATTTGCGAAACCTGTCAGCGGTTCCAGTGCAAGGCTGTCGCAATCGTAGCCGGAAAAAATATGTACCGGACCCTCATGTCGTGTGCAAGCCTCGTGTATTTCTATGACGAAATCTTCGTAGTTTACGAACAAGACGTAGTTAGCCGATGTAAACATGCCCTGAAGAAAACAGTATCGACAGTCGAACGGGCAGTTTAGGAGGTGCGAGAAATAATAATTGTGTATGGCGCCAATATGCTGCTCTGCCGGTACGATATGTAAATGCGGTG
>JBLFWZ010000058.1:0-18947 GCA_047611905.1 Gammaproteobacteria bacterium
CCAAGCTTAGCGGATCGCGACGGGGTTGATCACTGCTTGCACTGCGCCAACGAAGCGCGGTTGACCGAGAACGAATAAGAACTCCCATGCCTCATCTTTTGCGAGCGCCCGGGTATCCATGTTCTCCAGAATATAAACACCGTGCTTGGTGAGTAACTCTTGGTGAACCGGAACGAATTCCCCTTCTACCTCGGACGGCATCACCTCTAGCGCCCAACTATCCGATCCGACAGCCACTGCGCCGAGCTTCGCGAGATAGGCCGCACCGCCAACTCCTAAGCCAGGTTCACCGGCCATAAACTTCACCGGATCTTGATCGGCGATATTTAACCAACCCGTATGAAATAGAACAACGTCACCTTTTTTCAAGGTCACGCCTTGCGCTTGAGCTGCGGCTTCTATCTCCGCTTGATTGAACGCGGTGCCGGCATCAAGTATCGGCTTGCCGAGATGACGTGCCATGTCAAGCAAGACGCCGCGCGCGACAATCGGCGGAAGCTTGTCGATCGACATCTTGGTGAGGCCCGTGTTCTTGACGAAATCTTGCGCCTTGTTGCCGTTGTAATAAACGTGGTCGATGCCCAGATGACCAAGGCCGTCAATCTGACTGCCAATTCCCATCCACGTGACCATGAGATCGTCGTTGCCGGTCGCTTTATTACTGCCAAACGGAGTGCCGGTTCCGTCAGAAAGTTGCAACACCGTCATGGAATACGTACGCGGCGCGTAGGCGGGTGACTTCGAACCGGTTTCGACGCCTAGGGCGTACGTTTTACCTGTCTTAATCAGCTTCGCTGCTTCGAGTACAAGCGCCGGACTTAGATGGTTGATCGCGCCAAGTGTATCGTCAGCGCCAAACTGGGATGGATACCAATCTTCAGCAAAGGCGCCGGACATGCTAATTGCGAGCGACAAGGCGATGCCCGTTTGAAATCTATTCACCGTAGTTCTCCCCAGTTAGTGCGTTGGTTTTGTTCGAGTCCATGGTCAACGATAGCGCAAGACGTCGATGAACCCTAGCGTTTAATGTGTCAATATCTGCGCTCGATTTATCTTCCTTATCGTGAACTCCGATGGTCGACACGACACGCTATTCGCATCTTCTGAAACCACTATCCATTGGCCCGACGACTGTGCGCCACCGCATTATGGTGACAGGTCATACGCAACTATATGGCCGCGACCAAACATTGTCTGAACGGCACATCGCGTACTACGCAGAACGCGCGAAAGGCGGCGCGGCATTGTTAATATTGGAACAGCAAGCCGCGCATCCGGCTGGGCGCAACTATAGCGTCGGGTGTAGCGCCTGGGACGAGAAGGCAATTCCTTGGTTTGAGCGATTGGGGGAGGCGGTACATGCCTACGACTGTAAGCAATTCGTGCAACTTTTTTGTGCGGGCGCACAAGGCAGCGGTACGCAATACATGGACGACTGGCGACCCTTATGGGCTGCGTCACGAATTCCATCTGCAATAAGTGAAGAAATGCCAGTTGCCATGGATGCGGCCGACATCAAAGAATTGGCGCAGTACTTCGCAGACTCTGCGCTCAACGTTCAGCGCGCCGGACTCGATGGAATCGAAATCCATGCCGCACACAGCCAATTACTAGGTGAATTTTTGAGCCCTGCGTTTAACAAGCGCAGCGACGCTTATGGCGGATCTCTTGAGAAGCGTTGCCGCATCGTACTCGAAATAGGTGAGGCCGTCCGCGCCGCCGTCGGACCTGACTTGTGCCTAGGTTTGCGTCTATCGTTCGATGAATTCCTAGGACCGGCCGGCATCACACCGGAACAATCAGAAGAGCAGATCGAAATATTTTCCAGGTCTGGACTATTCGACTTCTTCGATATCTCTGGCGGTGGGTACCACGCATTACACGTGGCGGTCGCACCGATGGGTACCGTCGCAGAAGGTTTTCTCGCCGACAGTGCCGCGCGCGCCAAAGCAGTGGCTGGCGATCGGGCAAAGATATTTGTGGTCGGTCGATTCCTCGACTTAGATAAGGCCGAAGCCGTGTTGGCAGCAGGCAGCGCAGACATGGTCGCTATGACCCGCGCGCATATGGCCGATCCGTTCGTCGTCGAGAAGAGTTTGCAAGGACGTGAACAGGACGTAACGCGCTGTATCGGCGCCAACGTTTGCGTCTCGCGCTTGATCGCGAATCGCGAAGTCACTTGTTTCCAAAACCCCGCGATGGGCCGCGAAGCACAATGGGGTGACGGGACGCTCGATAAGATCGGTGGCGGCGACGTGCGCGACATCAGCGTGATCGGAGCAGGACCGGCCGGTCTTCGTTTCGCGCTTACGGCTGCGCGACGTGGGCACCGCATACAAATTTTCGAAGCTGCCGAGCATCCTGGTGGACGGTTGTTGGAACTCTCGGCACTACCCACCCGAACTGCTTGGCAAGAAGCGATTGCGAACCTAACCGGTCCGCTTGCAACACTTGGCGTTCAAATTAGCTGCGGCAACGAAGTGACGGACTCGAATATTCCTGGCGACATTATCGTGTGCGCTACGGGTTCGAGCTGGGATCGCAGCGGCTATAGTCCCTATCGGCCAGAGCGCGATAGCATTCCTGGAGCTGAAGCAGACTTTGTGATCGATATGGGTAGCGCGATCGAACGAGCCATTGCGGATCCGAAATCGCTGGGCGGAAACGTTCTCATTGTTGATGAAACGGGTGAATATCATCCACTAGGTCTCGCCGAATTACTCAGCATGGCCGGTGTTAAGGTTGAGATACTGACGCCACGCCCATTCGTTGGCGCAGAAACTCAACGAACTTTAGACCTACCGCACGTCATGCCTCGGTTAAAAGCCGCCGGTGTGCTGGTCACGTCTGAGCATTTCATCGAGCGTATCGATGATCGCGCGGCACTCGTGTACGACATTTGGGGCGGCGAGCCAATGCGGCGGTCGAACCTGGATACGATCGTCTTCGCGATGACAAAGAGTCCGCAAGACAGGCTATTTGAAAGCTTGCGAGCGAGCGGTAAGACCGTCGTCAAAATTGGCGACGTCGTTGCGCCGCGCGCTATCGAAGCCATATTTTACGAAGCGGAAAAAGCCGCACGCGCTATCTAGCGAGCCGTTTAAGGGCACAAAAGTAAAAAATAATAGGAGGAGGACATCTATGAATATCGGATTTATCGGAATCGGCCGCATGGCGGTAGGTATGGTGCGCAATTTATTAGCGGCGGGACACTCGGTGCAAGTCTACAACCGGACCCGCGCGCGAGCTGAAGAATTAGCCTCGCACGGCGCTGAGGTTGTCGACTCCATTGCGGCTGCTTGCGACAACGAACTCGTGATCAGCATGCTCGCCGACGATCGCGCGATCGAAGATGTGGTGTTCGGTGATGTCGACTTTATCAACGCGCTACCGAGCGATGGCGTACACGTCTCGATGGCAACGATCAGCGAAAAAATGGGCCGGCGATTGCGCGATTCGCATAGCACCGCAGGACGTGCTTACGTCTCGGCACCGGTGTTTGGCCGGCCCGATGCAGCTGCGGCCGCTAAATTATTTATCGTCGCGGCGGGGATCCCTTCCGCGATTGCGCGCTGCCAACCCGCTTTCGACGTAATGGGTCAGAGAACGTTTGTTCTTGGCGAGGATGCCGTTGCTGCCAATGTCGTCAAAATCACCGGCAATTTTATGCTCGCATCAGTGATCGAAACCTTGGGCGAAGCATTTGCATTAAGCCGCAAATACGGTATCGATTCCGAAGACTTACTTGAACTATTAACCAGCACTTTATTCACCGCGCCCGTCTACAAAGGCTACGGCGCGCTGATCGCGAAGGAGCAATACGAGCCGGCAGGGTTCAAACTCAATCTGGGACTCAAGGATATTAGCCTGGCCTTGGAAGCCGCAGATGCGAAGTCCGTGTCAATGCCGCTGGCCAGCGCGGTGCGCGATCAATTCTTGGTCGGCATCGAACGAGGTTATCAGGATTTGGATTGGGCCGCGCTTGGGAAAGTCTGTGCGGATGACGCTGGTTTATAATTCAACCGCGTTGGAGATCTTCTAAGCCTATTCTATCTACCGTTCCAATGCTTTAAGCGAGAAAACCCTATGCGCGCAGCCATCATGCGAAACAAACAAATCGTGGTCGACGACATGCCAGTTCCGGACGCGGGCCCCGGAGAAGTACTCGTGCGTACCTTGGCGTGTGGGATCTGTGGATCCGATCTACATGCATTGCGTCATGGACAAGCGTTCGTCGATACTTCGAATCGCACGGGCGATGTTTTCGATATGGATGTCTCGCGTGATGTGGTGATGGGGCATGAGTTTTGCGCCGAAATCGTCGACCATGGCCTAAAAACGCAAGGTCATCTTGCAAGCGGCACGATCGTATGCGCGATGCCTCTCTTACTTCGACCGAGCGGTGCGCGCACGGTCGGCTATTCGAACGAACACCCTGGCGGTTTTGCAGAATACATGCGCCTGAGTGAATCTTTGTTGCTGCCTGTGCCGAACGGATTATCAGCAGAGCTTGCCGCGCTTACCGAGCCCATGGCGGTTGGACTGCATGCCGTTGAAAAGGCACGCCTCGCGGCCGAAGATGTGCCGCTCGTGATTGGCTGCGGCCCCGTCGGCTTAGCCGTTATTGCTTCATTGAAGTCGCGCGATTCGCGGCCGATCATTGCGGCAGACTATTCTGCGCGACGACGCGAACTGGCACTCATCATGGGTGCCGATATCGTTGTCGACCCCGCCGAAACGTCGCCTTACACGAGTTGGCGAGAAGCCGCCGCGATTCATAATCCCGGTCAAGTTTTACCACCCTGGAAGAAAGGACCGTTGCTGCGACCCGCGGTAATTTTTGAATGCGTTGGTGTGCCCGGGATGATCAACCTGATTATGGAGCAAGCACCAAAAGGCGCGCGCATCGTGGTGGTCGGTGTTTGTATGGAACGCGATCACATCGAGCCTATTTTTGGCATTAACAAAGAAATTAACATCCAGTTTGTATTAGCATATTCCGGTCAAGAGTTCGCCCAATCGCTACACGCGATTGCCGATGGCATCATCGATGCCGCGCCCCTTGTAACTGGTAAAATCGGTGTCGATGGGGTCGCCAAAGCATTCGAAGATTTGGCCTCCCCAGATCTCCACGCGAAGATACTCGTCGAACCTTGGCGTTCCTAAGATACGCTAATACGAACGATTGCTCCGCATTTTGAAAAATTAAACCAAGAGGTTTCCATTAATGGAATTGGCGTTAACTGAGATTCAAGAACAAATTCAAAGCGGCGCAAGAAAATTCGCCGAAGCAGAACTAGCACCCGTAGCGGCCACATTAGATGGCGGCGGCGGACGTGAGATCTATCTAGCGAATTTACGCAAACTCGCCGAACTTGGTTTTATGGGCCTGAATGTCGATTCCAATTACGGCGGCACTGAAGCGGGTGTCGTAGCGTTTAGTGTCGCGATGACGGAAATCGCTAAATCGTGCGCCGCAACGGCGGTGGCCATGTCGGTGACGAACTTGGTCTCTGAGGTCATCCAATCGATCGGCACGGAAGAGCAAAAGCAACGCTATATTCCAAAACTTTGCGGCGGCGAATATGCGGGCGGTTCGTTTTGCTTATCCGAGTCGGGCGCCGGATCGGATCCTTCGGGGATGGTAACGCGAGCCGTACGTGATGGCGATGAATGGGTTATTAACGGCACGAAAATGTGGATATCGAGCGCTGAACACGCTGGCATTTTCGTCGTCTGGGCAGTTACCGATCCCGACGTCCGAAAAGGCAAAGGCATCACGTGCTTTTTAGTCGAACGAGACAATCCAGGGGTGACGATTGGTAAAGGTGAACATAAGATGGGGCAACGCGGTTCGAGCACTAACCCCGTTATATTCGACGACTGCCGCGTCCCATCCGATGCAATATTGGGCAAACCAAACGACGGTTTTAGAATCGCAATTGCGGAGCTCGCAGGCGGACGCATTGGCATCGGCTCACTAGCGCTAGGGGTGGCGACGGCCGCAATGGATATGGCTCGTGCTTATGTGACAGAGCGCGAACAGTTCGACACCAAGATCAGCTCCTTCCAAGGTATCCAATGGAGTCTCGCCGATACGTATACCGAGCTCGAAGCCTCACGGTTGTTACTCATGAACGCGGCTTACTTGAAGGAAACCCATCAACCGTTCATGAAGCAGGCAGCAATGGCGAAACTCTACGCAACCGAAGCTGCCAACAAGGCGTGCTACAACGCATTACAACTAATGGGCGGTGCCGGATATACCGAACAATACCCACTCGAGCGTTTTGTTCGCGATGTGCGAGTAACAACTATTTACGAAGGAACGAGCGAGGTTCAAAGAGTTATTATTGGTCGCGAGTTACTGCGCGAAATCGCTTAATAAAATTGTCGTGATTCTTAGATCCGGCGACTATTCTCATGCTTAGAAACTCAGACCTCAAGTTGCAGACGGGCAACCGCGTCCCGAACCGAATTGATAGCCTGCGGAAGACGACTAAACCTAGATGAAATTTCTGGCCGGAAAGGTCTGTGGGCCCGTAATCGGGACCATCGCTCTGTCCTCCAAAAAACAAGAGTGAAAAACAAAAGCAAGAAAAACAAAAGGACACTCACAAAAAATGTTGAGAGAAACAAGGAAATGAACTAGCGTAGTGACTGCGTTTTAACTGGATCTTGTCAAGGAGGACGAGACGATGACGAAAGCCCGATCAAGCCTCGTGTCGGTATCAGACACGCCTTACTATCACTGTATTTCCCGTTGTGTTCGCCGTGCTTATCTGTGCGGTGACGACGATTACACCGGCCAATCTTATGAACACCGCCGAGCGTGGTTTATCGAACGCCTAGCAACCTTAGCCGAAGTCTTTTCCATCGAGGTGGCTGCTTACGCGGTGATGAGCAATCATTGTCATCTGGTAGTGCACATTGACGAAGAAGCGGCTCGGCGGCTATCCGTTGATGAGGTGATCGAACGATGGTGCACGCTTTATCGTGGGCCTCATGTGATCCAGCGTTATCGAGCCGGCGGCGCCTTATCAGTGGCGGAGCATGAGGCCGTATCGACGGTCGTTGAGACTTGGCGGGGTCGATTATCGAACTTAAGTTGGTTCATGAGATGTTTGAACGAACATATCGCCAGGCGTGCGAATGCCGAGGACGGTTGTACCGGTCGATTCTGGGAGGGACGGTTTAAATCCCAAGCGTTGCTGGATAAGACGGCGCTTATCACGGCGATGGCCTATGTGGATTTAAATCCAATACGAGCCGGGATAGCGAACGACGTAGCAGGTAGTGATAAAACGTCGATCCAGCAACGGTTGAAAACCATCACCGGACAACCGCTCGAGCCGCAGGTGCCATTACAAAACTTCTCTGGCGTTGAAACTCAAGTGAGGTTCGGGCTGCCGTTCAACGGCCAGGATTATCTGGATTTAGTCGACTGGACGGGTCGCTGCATCCGAGACGATAAGCGTCGTGCGATTGATCCGCGTACACCCAAACTATTGGCCGTCTTGGGCATCGCCGAAGGCGAATGGCTACCGAATGTGACGACGATGCAGGCTCGATATGAGGTCGTGATGGGCGCGCCGGAGAAGATGAAGGCGCATGCGCTATCGCGAGGCGGGCGATTCTATCGAGGTTACCGTCATGCGTTGCGTCTTTATCCGCATTTAGCGGCCTAACGACGTGGCAGCCGATCGCCATCTGCCTCGCGACATTTTCGTGGGTGTCCTTTAATTATGATTGCTACGCGACGCATATCTTAGGCTATCAAGGTCCGCGCTTGGCCGATATTACGCAGTCGCGTATCTCGTCCTGAACGTCGGCACAGACCTGAAATTGGATCTGGCTCGCACCAAATTATCTGACGGCTGATGCATCGAAAGCGCTCATTCGAATAAGTATGCGAGTGCGCGAAATTGATCCGAAGCGGGTATGCGCCAATCCGAGACGCGAATAAGGGCATCGCTTTTCTCCTTAACGCGGCCATGCGCGGGTCCAGCGAATAAGGCCACCGGACTCTCGCTTAATGCACGCGATACGACCTGGCTGGATGAATGCGAAGTTCGAAACCTATGTACTACTGCGTAGCAAGGCCAGTAGTGTCGGAAAGCGGCTGTCGGGGAGAACGGTACCAATTCTATACGAAGATCGTCCGTTGCCCGTTCTGTTGACGGTTAATGTCCGTGATTTCTCCCTTCATGGTTGGAAAAGGCACTAGAATCGAATCGGACCTATTTTCAGGAAGGACTCGACATGAAAACCAAGAATCTTCGCATCGGTATCGGGCAAATCGATTGCTCGGTAGCAACGGTCGATGACAATCTGGACAAACATTTGGAAGTGATCGAGCGCGCTCGAGGGGACAAGGTTGATCTCCTGGTTTTCCCCGAGCTTTCGCTAACTGGGTATCCGCAAACAACAGCCGAGATCGAAGTACTTGCTTGCTCGTCCGGGTCCGGTCCCCTTGCACGGCTCGCTAAAGCAACCGATAACATGATCGTAGTCGTCGGATTTATTGAAGAGGCGCCCGATGCTCAGTTCTACAATAGCTGCGCTGTGCTCTCCAACGGGGAAATCATCCATCTCCACCGTAAACTAAATCTGGCTACTTACGGTGCACTCCACGAGGGCAAGCTCTATGGGGCGGGTCGTTATGTCGAAACATTCACCTTTGGCCCATGGCGCGCGTGCGTACTGATTTGCGCTGATGTGTGGAATCCGGCGCTGGTCACTCTGGCGGCATTGCATGGCGCCACCGTTCTCATCATCCCTACTAATTCCGCACGCGGTGCCGTAAGCAACGAGTTTTCAAGTCCCCACGGTTGGGATACGGCTACCCGATTCTATTCGATGATGTACGGCATGACCGTAGTTATGTCGAACCGTATTGGTAATGAATCTGGGCTCGAGTTCTGGGGCGGCTCTAACATTACCGATCCTTTTGGCAAGACAATCGCGTGCGCGGACTCAAGCGAAGAATTGCTGATCGCGGATATCGAATATGACTCTATTCGGCGCGCTCGGCTGCAACTTCCGACGGTGCGGGATTCGAATCTGGCATTGATCGGGCGTGAGATACAGCGCTTACAACAGCGATTAGGGATCCCCGACGTAATACGGCAGATCCCCCCTTAGCAGCTCGGCGAAAGACCCTGTTTCACAGGTAAAGGGTGACTATTCAATCCCTCTTTCCCTTTTCCCGTCAACCTATCGACCGTTCCTGGCTGAGGTCGTTGGTTTGGTGCGAGACGGTGAGAAAAGCATATCGGCGCTAGCCTGAGATCTGGGATTGAGCGAGTCCGCTCTACGGAGATGGGTGCTGCAAAGCGAGACAGATGCAGGCCGCGGTGACACAAAGGAGCTGACGACGCCCGATCATGCGGAATTGGTGCAGCTGCGTCGCGAGAATCGTCAATTACGCATGGAGCGCGAAATATTAGAAAAAACGACGGCCTTCTTCGCCAAGGAATCGATGTGAGATATCGATTCCTTGGCGAAGAAGGCCAAATATCCGGTGACCTTGATGAGCCGGATATTGAACGTATCAAGTTCGAGATTCACTGCGTGCCACAAGCGCGGAGAGTGCGCGTGCGGGACATTGAAAGCCTGGATGGGGGCAACGCATTTTCTCACGAAGACTTTAGGCAGGGTCAGTACGGAGATGAGTCTTTCACGTGCTGGCTGACAACTTCAAACGATTGATCAAGCTCATGGGGACCCGAGTCCTCATCGAAGCGATACGAGCCAAGGAGCTCTTTTGCGTTTGTAAATGCCGCATGAGGGGATGCGCTAAGCGCTTCATGAACGGTCGCAATGGCGCGCTCGATAAATGACGTCATTATCTCGAAGAAGAAATAGAGCCGTCAAAACTCACTAGCGTTCGCTTCTGACCCGCTATGTACCGAACTGCCTTCGAGAAACCGAGTTTTTACACACGCTGGTGCGATACCACTCAGTCGCCTAATTGGCCGTTAGTTTTGAAAGCTACCAGTCGCGTGACGCCGTCGTCCCCCGGTTGTTGCCGCGAAGGAGTCCCCCCGACTATCCGGCCCAAGAACAAAAATGCGTTCCGTCCTCCCGATCAATGTCACGAACCACGGCCGCGACAAAGGTATCCACACGCAACGCGAAAACGCACCATAATTTAGCTCTCGACGGCCGCGATGTGGATAACGGCACCCGCCAGAACCTTAAAAAAAGGCATAGAGCCCTTTAGCGCGTTCGCGCCGCTCCTGAATCGTGGCGGCATTGCCGATGAGATTCGGGGAATATCCCGTCGTTTTGTTCGCGTCGAGCAGAATCGCCTGACCATTGACGACGACATAATCAAACTTGCCATAATCGAAATGCAATTGTTTGCGTAACGCCATAATCTCTGGATGTGGATCCAAACCGGATTCTGTCTCCTCTGCCGTGGTCCCGTTTACAATCGGGTGTCGACCTTTAAGGCGGAAGCAACTAAAGCGATCTCCGAGGAAACTCACGAAGCGGACGCAATAAAGGCCGTGGTCCAGTTCAGGTATGAATTTCTGCACGACGAATGCCGGGTCATCGAAGTACGCACGCGGTACGTCCGCCAATCGCTCGAACACGGGATACTCGGTTGGGCGTCTCGGATACCGAATTGTCGGATCCTGCTGCGAGCCGAGTGCGGCCTCATGGATTGTTTTTTCCTCGCCTGTGATCTTTCGATTGCGCTCCGGAATCCCGGCGTAATTATTGTTCGTTTTTACTATGATCCCCCCAGGCCACGTGTCATCAACAGTCAATAACGAAGGGCTGTACGTCGATTTTCGTATGTCGTGCACATCGCCGTTAACGACGCGGGGATAACGCTCGGCAAATTCCAAATATTCGTGTGGCACGACTGATAAGTCGACGTGGACAATAATGATGTCGGCGGGAACAAATTTCCGAGGACCATACAAAATCGTAACGGTGTGACCGTCTTCGCGCCAATGTTCGGCGAGATAGGTGATTAGGTAGTGTCTTTTAGACCTCTCGTTGTCCTTTTCGTGCATCAGCACCGCAATTCGCCGCTGCTTCATTCGAATTCAGCTAGGTGGTCGAAGACCAAGGTCGGACATCGCTCCCCTAATTCGTAAGTCGGTCGCGAACAGCTTACTTCCGAGAAACCCTCCACGAGCATTTGTGCGCGCAGTTGCTGCAGAGTAGGGAAAGTGTAAATCGAGTCCTGATCGCGATAGGCATTAATTGTTTCGATCTGCGCTAGCGGCCAGCCGCAGCACTCGGCCAGAGCATCCGCGCCCGGTCCATCCGTCGCCCACGAAGACCACACATCGCCGACTCTGACACCAGATTGATCGTCCGGCTGGTGAGCCATTAACAGCCGGAGTTTGAACGTGTGAAAGCCGTTTATCTCACCATCCATTACGGCCCTATAAACGGCATCGGGTTCCTCTTTTACCTCAGCTTGAAGGAATACACGGAAAGTGAACAAACCGCCCGGCATGAGGATCCGGCGAATGTTGTGCAGCAAGCCTTCATACTCAGAAGGGCCGCAAAGCACACCGAACGGACCATCACTGAGTACCAGGTTTCGCGAGCGTTGTTGCAAAGGTAGATTGAGCCAGTTCGCGCGCAACACGCCTTCTCCCGGCCGCGGGAATCCTGGCCACACCGTGTCGATCATGCTTTGCGAACAATCTACCGCCAGTAATTCAGAACCTTGTGGCCAGGGTAATGTTGCCATTTCCGGAGTAACGCCTAGTAGCAATGCGTGCGGTTTGCCGATGCGCGAGTCGACATCGTTGATCACAGCCGTCATGAATTTGTGATCTTCGGCACTCGGCCGTAACGGCGATCCGACCCTTTCCCATTGACGCGCCTGATTCTCCCAAACGTCTGATGATTCGACTGTCATAGTTACCGTCGTTCGATTCCCTGTTTCGTTATGCACCCAAACCAGCGGTTCTGTTCGTCAGGTACTCGAGCGCGAATACTTGCTATCGGCAAGTAGCTCCGTGCTTACGATAATAATACTTAATCGGTGTTCGGACCCGCAAACATTGAAGGGGGGTGTGCTTGTAATGACACTAGGTTAAGGAAGTTAGCATGAATAAAAAGGTGCGCATACGGGTCAAAAATGAAAAACCTTGGAGATGCAAAATCACGCCTACTATCTCCCCGGGTTTCACCTTTCAAGCTTACGTCGTCGGTCTCGCTCAGCGAGCCAATGGTGGGCGGACAAACGCGCACACCCAAAGAGGAAAATGCTGTCAGAATTGGGTGAGTGTTTTCGCCACTTCATCCCCACCGAACATCTCGAACAATCGGATAGCGGCCACTCGAGTCGACGCCTATTGTTCACTAAAAAGAACACGCTTTGAGCTTTTTTCACAAGTCTTAGACGCCGATAGAGGCTGCCGAGGGGTAGTGCACAAACTGCAGGCGGTCTGCGCAGCGCAATCGAAACCGTTACCGATTTCCTTAACGGCGGCTTATTGCCAAGCCCGTGCCCATTTGGAGTTGACGATCCTTGAGCACACCTTTGAGGTCGGTGATATTTTCCTTGGCGATAAGGGTTTTTGTAGCTATGACGATGTTTGGGCCTTTCCAACACAGGGCGTTGATAGTGTCATTACCCTCGCCCGGCGGACACCCGTCACCGAGGCTGAGTCAGTCAAAGTGCTCGGTGACAATGACCGATTAATCCGATGGCCGAAACCCGTCCACCGGCAGGTTGCCAATTATTCGCATGCGCAATGGGCCGACTCACCGGACAGCTTGTTATTGCGACAAATCAAAGTGACCGTCGAGCAACCCGGTTTCAGGGTCACGACGTTTTACATTATCACCACCTTGCTGGATCCTCGAGTGTACCCCGCGAGTGAGATTGCCGAGTTGTATCTGCAGCGTGGGGATGTTGAACTGTTCTTTCGAGATATTAAAACAACGATGGGGATGGACGTCTTGCGGTGTAAAACACCGGCGGTGGTGCGCAAAGAGATCCTCCTGACCTTCATTGCTTACAACGGTATTCGGCGTTTGGTGAGCCAGGCCGCACGAGAACAAAACGTACCCTTACGGCGCCTCAGTTTTAAGGGCAGCATCGAGGCGTTACGACACGGGGAGACCCACCTCACTGGAACCAAAAATAATTGCGCAGAGTAGGCTCGCCTACGGCGACGACTGATTGAATCAATCGCTGACTATGCGACCACCCCATCGGCCCGGTAGACGAGAGCCTAGCGTACGTAAGCGACGACCCAAAAATCATCAAGTGATGACCGCGCCACGACACGAAATGCATGAGGTCCCACATCGCAACCGATATCTTGCTAACGAAGCTTAACTTAGCGCCATTAAATACTGTCCCCAATTGGCGCGTTACGTACCGAAGTCAGCGGCTTCGGCTCCCGCAACGTAGCGCTGTACGTCTTCATTTAGCAACAAACGCTGTTCAGAAAGTTCGCTTACAGCCGCGCGCACGGCCTCGACGTAGTCCGCATGGGTCGGATACCGCTCCTCAAGTGAGGGCCGCGGGTCGCCTGTTTTTTTGCGCTCCGCAGCCGTCGTTGCGAACGGAATAAACGATCCAACAATCATCAACGCACCTTCTGCGTAATTCGCGCCGCGTAAATTCCATCCCGTGTACGTACCCCGTGGTGCACCGATGTCCGGTGAGCGGATCCCAGCGATTTCGTTGCCATCGCTATCGACGGATGGGACGAGAACGGCGTAGTCGCGCCCGGCGATGGCGCTGGGTGGTTGCGTTGCATAGTCGCGATCGCTGAGACCGTTGATTCTTCCGCTGTAGGTCGCCCCGGGTATGGCTGGAAAATCTAGATTTTGCAGCGGCACCAAAGTGCCATCAGTAACGCTCGGATAGCGACTCGGGGGTGGCGCTGTGCCCGTGCTGACCCAAGCATCAAGGGCCGCGATCAACGCGCGCACGAGCGCACAATAATTCTGCTCGTTGACGGGATTTAGCGACGGGCTCCAATACATTGCGGCGTGCGCCAACATTTGCGGTCCGGCGTGACCTGTACCGGCGAGTAGATAGGTACGAACTTCATCAGGCTGTTCGATTTCTGTGCCGTCTTGGTTAGTGACAACCAACGAACTTCGGCCCTGCCAAAATTCGGTGCTCGAGTCGACGTGCATAATCTTCGGACACGTATTGCTTGCCACACAACGCGCGAGAATGCCGCCCGTCTTGCCGCTGACAGGATCTGTAGTGGTCGGGTAGCTAAACGGAAACTGATCGCCAGGAAACAAATGGTCTTCATGCTGACGCGGAAAGCGGCCCGGTTGCGAAAACGGCTCATTCAAAAACATCCGCCGCGATCCCGTTAGCGTTGTATAAACGCCATCGAAGACCGGCCGGCCAGAGAGATCTTCGTTGAACCCGAGCCGCAGAAATTCACGCAGGAAGCGGCCGGGTTGCGAGCGGCCATGGGCGATGCTGAAGTCAACACCCGGGCTGCCGTCTAAATTTAGCGGATTGGGTGTCCCATTACTATCGATGTCCGCATAGCGCAAAAACCCAAGGAGATCGCGTACCCCAACAAACCCGAGGCCCATAACTACCGGATCGCACGCAGCGTAAATCAATTCGTAGATCGCGCCGGCGTCAAAACCGTCAACCAACTCAACTTCGATTTCGCGGCTTGAAACGAAGCGCCAGCGGTCGTTCGAAACTAACACCCGGGTGTCCGGCTCCTGCTGACGAACGGTTAAGGTCGCGCTGCCTTGCTCGGGCTCGTGGGCCGGATAAGCTAGCGGCGAGCGAGCAGGAGCTTCTGCATGCGCAAAGATAATCTCTTCGCGAATGATCGCTACTATTGGCGCGCCGTCGTTTGTCGCTACAGGAAAATCGGCAATCATGTGCCCCTGCGCGTCCTCTACGTATCCAACGCCTGGCGTAACGCCGCCGTCCCAGGCGCTAAACACAATCACGTAACCTTGACGCATGAGAAAGCCGTTGCCTGCGTCTTCGGCACCACCGAGTTCGTTCGAACCAACGCCCTTGACTGATTCGTTAAGATCGACGAGCGCGAGTTTGTCACCGCGATTTGGCGCGTCGTACAAGAGTCGACGATTCGCTTTCGACATATCAACCGGTTTGAGAACACAAAAATCGACCGAATACTCGACCAGGCCGGCCACATTGCGTGGTGCTTTGTCGAGATTAATGACATCGTTGTTAAGGCGATGGCTTGGGTCAACTTCGCCATGGGCGCGGCCGACTACTTTTTCGTAAGGCCCGAATTCGCCAAACGACAGTCCGTCGAACGCACTTTCGACACTGCGGATTTCGAGTTTCATGCTGCCACCTTTCGACCGTTCTAGGTTAATGAAATATTAAAAACCGACATCAGTTCGTGCGTAGCATTATTTGTTGTGGATACGAAACGATCGAACTACCAATGCGCGGTCGTCAGACAAGCTTTAAGACGCAGCCAAGCCTCGTATCACGACGCCATCAGAAGACGGCGCGTCAAGTTCTGGCAATACTTCATTCATAAACACGCCGAGCTCTTCTAGCATCACTTCCTTCGGGCACTGCGCGTAGTGCCAAATTAATGTGATGTATTCGACCGGTAATTCTTCATAGATCTTGTGCCATTGATCTTTTAGTTCGGCGACCGTGCCGCCCATGAAGATGCCGCTATCAAGCATAGCATCGACGTTTTCTTCTACCGTATCGGGGCGTGCCATGCCTTCGAAAAATGTTGAGTAATGGTGGTAATACATTTCTTGATCGTAATCTCTAACTCTCTGGCGAAATTGTTTCTTGTCGCCAAGATGGATCCAACGCGCAATCACCTGACGTTCGCCGAGTGCGTAGTCGATGCCAGCCTTTTTCCCCTCTTCGACGTACAGATTAGCAAACCCGACGAGCGCTTTTAGCGGCGTGAAATACACCGGACGAAAGCCGTTTTTCGCCATGAATGGAATAGATGCCGCACTGCCGCTCATTGGCATAAAGATTGGCGGGTGTGGTCTGGTGTAGGGGCTTGGCACCACACACAATCGCTGGAGGTTGCCGTCGGCATCAATTTCGCCATGGGCGCCTGCTTTGTAAATACTGTCGCGCGCTGGATAGCCGACGACGCCCGTATGGTGCGGGTAAGGGATCTGATAATGCGGTTGGTCAATCGAAACGGATTCCTGTGTCCAGCAATCGATAAGCATTTTTACGCGCTCTTCGAATATTTTGCGGTTCTTGAGATCATTGTCACTCCCGTCGGACACCGTCGCAACTGCATCGACATGCTGGCCAAGCGTACTCATCCAACGCGATTGGTAGCCTCGAGTGAGGCCGACGAACAAACGGCCTTGCGTCATGTGATCGAGAATGGCGGTTTCTTCCGCGACGCGGATCGGATCGCGGGTTGCCATCACATACCCCAACGCGCCGACGTACGCGTTCTTCACCTGGCTCGCCCACCAAGCGTTCAAAACACCCGGATCGGGTCCTACTTCGTAACCCTCAGAATGCATGTGATGTTCAATGGTACTAATACCCCACACGCCCATTTGATCGAGCTCACGCACGACATCCAACGTCTCATGTAGGACTTGATTGTAAACCTCCCGGTTCCGGCCGAGCGGACGTTTGCGTTCTCGGTCTGCTCGGTCGTTGGCCGGTAGCATCGGGTAAATCTGAACAATCACTTTAGGCTTTGCCATGGGGTTAATCCTCCGTATCCTAGTTTTGCTTAAACGGTTATCCACCAAGTGAAAGGTGAGGGATTTGTCTGTTCAAATTCGTTACAGGTTAATAAGGTTTTACTTTTGCGAACAGCACGACAGTACATGTAATTCGAACGAAAGTGTCGGAAAGGAAATAAATATACTGTCCCTCAATTACACAAAGGACCTTACGATGAAAGACGGAATCGTTCTCACCTTCGAAGGCGAACTCGCTTTCCTCACTATCAACCGGCCGCGAGCGCGTAATGCGCTCGACGTGCAGGCTACCGACGAGTTTCAGGAAGCTGTCGCTAGCATTGAGGCGAACGACGCTGTTCAAGCAGTCGTACTAACTGGCGCTGGTGGTACATTTTGCGCGGGAGCGGATTTGCGCGAGCTGGCCGAGAAAGGTGCGCGCTATCGCCCTTGGGCAGGTGCGGCCGGCCCGCTCGCGAAGCCGTGCACGAAAACGGTGATCGCCGCAGTCGAGGGGCACGCGGTCGCCGGGGGCCTTGGCATCGCATTGTGGGCCGACCTTCGAGTCGTGAGCGAGACCGCGGTATTTGGGGTATTTTGCAGGCGCTTTGGTGTACCAATGAGCGACGGTACGCCAACTCGTCTGCCAAGAGTAGTTGGCCGTTCGCGAGCACTCGATATGTTGCTAACCGGCCGGCCGATCTACGCAGAGGAAGCGCTACATATCGGTCTTGCCGACCGACTCGTGCCCGCAGGCGGAGCGCTTGATATGGCCACCCGTCTCTCCCGCGAGATCAGCCAATTCCCGCCGCTTGCAATGCGCGCCGACCGCGCTTCCGCTTGGGCAGCTTTCGATGGCGACGAAGCAGCGATGTTAATCGCCGAAGACGCGGGCGCACAAGCCGCGAAACAAGCCGAAGCCGCCATCGGCGCCGCTCGATTCAAAGACGGCGTAGGCCGCGGTGGTACGTGAACGAGAATAAAGGGACAAGAATAAAGGGACAGTATATTCATTTCGAACATCGGCAATGAGAAAGAAATATACTGCCCCTTTATTTGCCGAAGACACGGTGTGAACCAATGGGGTCAGACTCGATTGAACGTAGGCATTGCACTGAATTGGCTTTTCAATCGAGTCTGACCCCATTGGTTCACCCCATTGCTCCGTTCAATCGAGTCTGACCCCATTGCTCCCCGAGCAGCACGTGAACACGAAAATAGAAGCACAAGGATCCAAAAAAGGATGAAAGCGAATGATATCTTCCGCCGAATTCGCTACATCCTCGATCTTGATGACTCGAGGATGATTGCGATGTTTGCTGAAGCCGATCGAGACGTCACTAGGGCACAGATCAGCGCCTGGCTAAAGAAAGATGACGATCCGGGCTACGAAGAATGCGCAGACCCAATATTCGCTACGTTTCTCAACGGCCTGATAAATCAAAAGAGGGGCAAGAAGGATGGCCCACAGCCCGATCCGGAAGAGGATCTCAACAACAACGTTATTCTCAGAAAATTGAAGATCGCATTCGATCTGCAGGCGGACGAAATATTGTCAATACTATCCCTGGCTGACTTCTACGTTAGTAAGCACGAGCTATCAGCCCTTTTTCGCAGACCCGGGCACAAGCATTATCGTGACTGCAAGGACCAATTCTTGCGCAATTTCCTGCAAGGCATGCAGATTAAGTATCGCGGAGAAAGCTTGTTCGACGGTGAAGATGACGTGCCTGAAGCTAGCCCCGTCAAACAGCAGTGACAAGGTCTTAGGGCCGGACAAACACGAAGTGTCGCTATCTGGCTGGATCGCTCCGAGCGGCCCTGGTTCGGACAGGCACTTACGGGGGAGGAAATAGAGGGGCAGTATGTTTATTTCAGATGCCGGTTGATGAGAAAGAAATAATTAAATGTACAGTCCCTTTATTTACATAACGCCTCCGCTGTCGATCAACCCGAAAAACCATTCTCCCGCTAGGACAGAACGAGTCGTCGAACGTAGGCGACTATGTTGCAACAACCGATAGCAGGCGTAGAAGCATCTCCGCGACGGGTCAAGAAACCGCATCACACTAGCGCGACGATCCCAGAAGCTATCTGCATATCGCCAATCGGCAAACGTAAGGAATTGTGGCGATCGAAGATTCGACCCGTTATCAAGCCCTAAACACCGCTTCCGGCACCCGTGTTCGTGCGGCAATTAGATATAATGCCGCCTGCCGAGAGGACACTCGCTGAAATCGAGCACAGCTACGCACAAATCGACCTCAATATAAGGATGGATTCGCTTTGAATGTTTTGAT
>JBLFWZ010000059.1:0-18452 GCA_047611905.1 Gammaproteobacteria bacterium
GAACGATATCGACGTCGCGTTGCCCGAGGCCGGAATAATCGTGTTGCAGATATTCCTAGTCGCCTCTATTGCAACATTGCTTGTCGCAGCGGTCGACGTGCCTTATCAGTTGTGGGAGCACACGCGCAAGCTGCGCATGACGATGCAGGAAGTAAAAGACGAGACTAAACAACAAGAAGGCTCGCCCGAGCAACGCGGTCGGATCCGCAATATGCAACACGAACTGGCCAATCGACGCATGATGGAGCAAGTACCGTTGGCGGACGTCGTGATCACGAACCCATCGCATTACGCCGTCGCGTTACGCTTCGATCCCGAAACGATGTCAGTGCCAAGAGTTGTCGCTAAAGGCGCGGATCAGATCGCATTTAAAATCCGCGAAATTGCGCAAGCGTCGGGGATCACAACCTTGTCGGCGCCGCCGCTGGCACGTTCGATCTATCACACGACGAAACTCAATCACGAAATTCCAGCCGGCTTGTACGTTGCTGTCGCCGAAGTACTGGCCTATGTGTTCCAGCTTCGACGTAAGGCCCACGTTCCAACGCGACGCTCGTTCGACGCCTTACCGATCCCTGCAGAGTTGCAGTATTAAGCACGCAAGATGGTGAATTTCTGATGGCCGAAGCAGCAAATACTCTGAGCCCAAACGCGTTTAAGAATGCCTACATCGGTGGCGTCGGTACGCCGATATTGTTGCTCGCGATCATGGCGATGATGATCGTGCCGATGCCAACATTTATGTTGGATGTGTTCTTCACATTCAACATTTCGCTCGCCTTGGTGGTCTTGTTGGCCGGAATTTATGCGCGGCGGCCACTCGATTTCGCGGCGTTTCCGACCATCTTGCTAGTCACGACATTGTTACGCCTGTCGCTAAACGTCGCCTCAACGCGAGTCGTGTTACTTAATGGTCACACGGGTACGGACGCCGCGGGTACCGTAATTCAAGCGTTCGGCGACTTCGTTGTCGGTGGCAACTATACCGTCGGCTTCGTGGTGTTCGCGATCCTCGTGATCATTAACTTCGTCGTGGTGACAAAAGGTGCCGGCCGTATTTCCGAAGTCAGCGCCCGGTTTACCTTGGACGCGATGCCGGGCAAACAAATGGCGATTGATGCCGACCTGAATGCGGGTGTCATCACCCAAGATGAAGCGAAATCGCGGCGCGCCGAAGTCACCCAAGAAGCGGATTTCTACGGTTCGATGGATGGCGCTAGCAAATTCGTACGTGGTGATGCGATCGCTGGGATCCTGATTTTAGTGATCAACATCGTTGGCGGATTGGCGATTGGTGTCGGTCAACACGACATGGCCTTCGGTGAGGCGATGCGAGTGTTTACCTTGTTGACCATCGGCGACGGCTTAGTCGCGCAAATACCTTCGCTATTCCTGGCCACCGCGGCTGCCATCATGGTGACCCGTGTTTCGGCCGATCAAGATGTTGGCGACCAAGTGCTCCAACAGCTATTCGCGAATCCAAAGGCGTTAATGGTGACGGCAATACTTATGGGCTTGCTCGGTTTGATCCCCGGTATGCCTAATGTCGCTTTTCTGCTAATTGCCGGAGCGGCAGGATACGGCGCGCATTGGCAGCAAAAACGTATTATCCAGCGAGAGCAACAACTCATGAGCGAACCGCCGCCTGCGCCGCCGCCTGAAACCAAGGAACTGACATGGGACGACGTTGCGCCGCTCGACACGATCGGGCTCGAAGTTGGCTATCGACTCATTCCGCTGGTGGACCGCAATCAAAATGGGCAGTTGCTCAATCGTCTGCGTGGGGTGCGTAAAAAATTATCCCAAGAACTCGGGTTCCTCGTCCCCGCAGTACACATCCGTGACAACCTTGATCTCGATGCGGCGACTTATCGGATATCAGTACACGGCAGCACCATCGCACAGGTAAAAATATTCCCGGACCAGGAATTAGCCATTAACCCAGGGCAGGTCTATGGCGATCTACGCGGCAACGTCGTTACCGATCCGGTATTCAACTTGGAAGCCGTATGGATTGGTGAGGACCAACGGGAACAGGCCCAAGCGTTCGGATATACGGTCGTAGATTCCAGCACGGTGGTCGCGACGCATCTTAGCCAAATAGTGCAGGAACATGCGCACGAGCTCCTCGGTCACGACGAAGTACAACAACTACTCGATGGCTTAGCGAAAGTAACGCCGAAGTTAGTTGAGGATTTGGTACCGAACATATTGCCGCTCAGTACGGTCGTAAAGGTGATGCAAAACTTGCTTCGCGAACAAGTACCTGTGCGAGATGTGCGCCGGATCCTTGAAGTGCTGTCGGAATACGGCGCCAAGAGTCAAGACTCTGGCGCCCTGACCGGTTTCGTGCGTACCGCACTCGGTCGCTCGATCGTCCAACAAATCAATGGATTGGCGGATGAACTGCCAGTTATCACTTTGGATCCAACGTTGGAACAGATATTGCAACGTTCCATAGAAACGATGCCGGAGTCGGGAATGGCGATAGAACCAGGACTAGCGAACAGTATGCTGCAGTCACTTAATGAGGCGCACCAAAGACAGGAAGTCGCAGGCAATCCTTCGGTCTTGCTAGTCCCCGACGCGCTGCGTGATTTCGTCGCGCGCTTCGCTCGCCACAGCATAAAGGGCTTACACGTTTTAGGTTACAACGAGGTGCCGGGCAACATGCAGATCAGAATTATCGCCACTGTTGGTGACGGAACGAATGGTCTGCCGGGCGCTTAATAGAAAATAGAAATGTCTAATGAGCGCGGAGAAACTCAGATGAAAGTGCGGAAATATTTTGCCGCCAATATGCGCGGCGCGTTAGAAATGGTGCGTAATGAGCAAGGTCCGGACGTGATGATCCTGTCCAATCGTAAGGTCGACAACGGCATCGAACTGGTTACTGCGGACGGGGATATCGATGACGATCTTGTGCAGCGGTTTGCCGATCAGGCCAAATCAAAAGTTGCGGAACGAATTTCCGCGCGGGACAAGCAGCCAGCCGATGAGACACCTCAAGCAGTCATAAGCTCGTCCAGCACCGATGTAACCGAAGAAGTTCTTTACGATGATTCGGGTGCCAGTCTATGGAGCAGCTCGACGGCTGTCGTTGAGATGCGAAAAGAGCTTACTGGCTTAAGAGGCTTACTCGAACAGCAATTAAGTGGCCTCGCGTGGTCCGATTTCGGCGCTAAGCATCCCGTTCGCGCACGCGTATTGAGAATGCTTTCGCGCTACGGCATCGCGCCGAGCCTGGCTCGCGACTTAGTCGATTGCGTACCGGATACCGCGAGTTTTGACGATGGTTTTGCCATTGCATTACGCAAATTAGAATCACGCCTGACGGTACTCGATGATCCGATCCTCTCTGACGGCGGGCGGGTCGTGCTGCACGGCCCAACGGGTGCGGGCAAAACACTGCTCGCGTGCAAATTGGCGGTGCAATACGGTCTGTCTGCGGGTCTGGATAAAGTCGCTATCGTGTCTACCGACGACCAGCGGCTTGGTGCGCAGCAGCAGCTTAAAGTATTTGGAAGTTTGCTTGGGATCTCGGTATACAGCTGTAGAAATTTAGTCGATCTCGCTGAGTGCGTTGCACGTCTCGAAGATCAAGAGCTGGTGCTTGTCGACACCCCAGGAGGTAGCGGCAGTGAACCCTCCTTAAGGGAGTTGATCGATTGTGTAACGCAAGTCCACGCGGATTTTGAACCCTATCTCGTGCTCAGTGCGAGCACCGACTACTTGTCGCTCAATAAGGTATTTTCGTCGCTAGTTGATATCGATGTCAGCGGATGCGTATTGACGAAACTTGACGAAGCCGCGGTGTTGGGCCCCGTTGTCTCGGCAGTTGTCGAAGCAAATGTACCGGTAGCTTATCTCAGCGCTGGCCAAGACATACCAGACGATTTGGAGACGCCGCTTGCGCGTCAGCTGATCGATAAAACCATTGCCCTGGGAGGCGAGACCCCGCCGCAAGACCAGCAGAGCGAGATCGAACGCTCATTCGACAACCAACGAGGTGATCACTAAATGGCGACTCCAAGTCCTGCCCAATCTAATTCGCAGCCTACCCGGGTGATCGCTGTTACCAGCGGCAAGGGCGGTGTCGGTAAAACAACGCTCGCAATAAATCTTGCGGTATCACTGGCGGCGTTGGGCCGAAGCGTGACCTTGCTCGATGCGGACTTAGGTTTAGCCAACATTGACGTGATGTTGGGCCTTAGTCCGGAAAAGAACTTATCAGACGTACTCGAAGGGCGCTGTGAGCTGGAAGATATTGTTATTCGTGGGCCGCACGGCGTGCAACTCGTGCCGGCTGCATCCGGCGTCCAGCGCATGGCGGAACTCGGTGAGATCGAACGCGCCGGCCTGCTTTATGCATTTAGTGAGCTTGAACAAAGGACCGATGTCATGATTGTTGACACTGCCGCCGGGATTGCTTCTAACAGCTTACAGTTCTGTGACGCCTCCCAAGAAGTATTAGTCGTCGTCTGCAACGATCCTGCGTCGGTCACTGATGCCTACGCCACAATTAAAGTTTTGCATCAACGTACGGGACGCGACCGATTTCGGATTGTCATTAATCAAGTGGCCGACGGCGCAGAAGCCTACGCATTATTCGGGCGCCTATTAGATGTAACAGACCGGTTTTTGAATGTTTCACTAAATTTGGCCGGTTGGATTCCATTCGACCCCGACATCCGCACCGCACTACGCCAGCGTAAGGCGATTGTCGATTCAAAACCGAATAGTCCGGGTGCGATTGGCATTAAGGAAATCGCCAAGTCTGCCGATAGATGGCCTATGCCCATGTATGCGAGTGGACAACTCGAGTTCTTTGTCGAGCGGATGATTCAACCAGGTGTGGCGGGGAGGCATAACCAGGCATGAACCAAATAGCAAAATATAAAAACGCAGCGAATGCTGATTTGAGTCGTGAGACTCAAACGGAATACGTAGAACGATATGCGCCATTAGTGAAGCGCATTGCCTATCACCTTATGAGCCGTCTGCCGCCAACCGTACAAGTCGATGACCTGATTCAATCCGGCATGATCGGGTTGCTTGAGGCGGCACGAAACTACGACGCGGAGCAGGGTGCAAGTTTCGAAACGTACGCCGGAATTCGGATCCGCGGATCGATGCTGGACGAAATTCGCAAAGGTGACTGGGCGCCGCGATCGCTGCACCGTCGAGTGCGCGAAATAACCCGGGCTGTGGCTGAGTTAGAAGCAGAGCATGGTCGCGACGCGCGCGATTCGGAAGTGGCCGAGCGCATAGGAACGAGCCTAGACGAGTACTACCACACCTTGCAGGATGCGAGTGGGTATCGGGTATTTAGTTTCGAGGATCTACAGGCCAAAGAAGATGGAATGTCGGAAGGTCTAACCTCGAAAATTCCGCAACCGTCTGAGCAAGTCGAAGACCAATATTTCAAGGAAGCACTAGCGCGCGAGATTGCCGGTTTGCCAGAGCGTGAGCGACTCGTTATGTCGCTGTACTACAAGGAAGAGCTTAACCTGCGGGAAACAGGTGATGTCCTTGGGGTTAGCGAATCGCGAGTCTGCCAAATTCATTCACAGGCCCTGATTCGATTGAAGAGTCGGATGGCTGATTGGAGCATTAATGCATCTGATTAGAGAGACCGCGTGAGCAACCGTGACATTGAAATAGTTGAGAATAACTATGGACGAATCAATGAAGATCCTGGTCGTCGATGACTTCAGTACGATGCGTCGTATCATCAAAAAATTATTGTGTGATCTTGGGTTTTCGGATATTGAAGAAGCTGACGACGGGCTTAGCGCATTGCCTGTGTTGCTTTCGGGAAATTTTGATTTCGTAATAACCGATTGGAATATGCCCGGTATGTCCGGTTTGGAACTTGTGGAAGCAATAAGAGCGAACGAAGAAACTGCCAATCTTCCGGTACTAATGATCACCGCTGAAGCTCGGCGACCACAAATAATTGCAGCGGCCGAGGCCGGGGTAAACGGATACGTGATCAAACCGTTTACATCCGAGGTTTTAGAACAAAAAATTCTCGAAATTTTCAGCACCACGATCCAAGCATGAATAACCTGTCCGCTGCGATCTTAGAAAACCTCTCCTAGGCTTGGGTACAAGATCCTGTGGATTCCTTAAGCATCATCGGAATTATTGTCGCGTTTTCCGCGATCCTGCTGGGACAATATCTGGAGGGCGGCCACATTGGCATGTTGCTCAATGGCCCGGCGCTGCTGATCGTTCTTGGTGGGACCATCGGAGCAACAATGTTGCAATCGCCAATGCCAGTGTTTCTACGATCGATGGTTATGCTGAAATGGGTTTTTGTTCCTCCACCGATTCGTTTGGAACAAACGATGAAACAGCTGCTGAGTTGGAGCCGCATAACCCGCAAGGAAGGGTTGTTGGGGCTCGAAAAGACGGCAAAAATTGTCGGAGATAAGTACTCGCGCAAAGCCCTTCAGTTACTAATCGATGGCACGACTTCACACGCGATTCGAGAAACTCTGGAGCTCGATGCTGCAGTGATCGAACTCCGGGATATGCAGGCTGCGCGGGTTTTCGATGGCATGGGTGGATACGCGCCGACACTCGGAATTCTCGGCGCTGTGATCGGATTAATCCACGTCATGAATAACCTAGCCGATCCGTCATTACTTGGGCAGGGAATTGCAGTGTCATTCGTCGCAACCATTTACGGCGTCGGACTCGCAAATCTCATGTTCCTGCCAACAGGAAACAAATTGAAAGCGTTAATTCGGGAGGAAGCTCGAGAACACGAAATGATCGTGATCGGCGTTGTCGCAATTGCCGATGGTGAGAACCCCGGCATCATAGAATCGCGTCTAAAAGGTCTCATCTATTGAGCAGGCTGGATAGAATTCGCGCGGAACAACAGTCGCTGGAGGACGCCAGCGTTACGAACCGTTGGATTATCTCGTACGCCGATTTTATCACTTTGTTGTTCGCGTTCTTTGTTGTCATGTATTCGATTTCTTCAGTCAATGACGGGAAGTTTCGCGTACTATCCGGCTCCATCGCAACGGAATTTAGCAATGAGTCTCAAGATCGTCCCGCTCCAATCGATCTCGGCGGCGCGCCTCTGACGAGCAGCAAAGACGATCTTCAGTCGTCTACAAAATTTGACGAAGTAAAGGAGCTGGCGCTCGAGGATGATATGAAGCCATTCAGCGTGCAAGACACTGAAACCTTGAGCGAGCGCGTAGCTAATGCAATAGCGCCGTTGATCGACGACGAAAGGGTAATTGTTCGTGACGGTCAATCATGGTTACAAGTAGAGTTACCTAGTAAGTTGCTGTTCTCGAGTGGGCATGCGCGGTTGTCCGACGAGGCCCAACCGCTACTGGTCCGGTTAGCACAAGCAATGAATGATGTTTCGACACCCATACGGGTTGAAGGCTTTACCGATAACGTGCCAATGAGCGGCAATCGGTTCGCTTCTAATTGGGAGTTATCCGCAGCCCGAGCAGCGGCCGTTGTCGATCGTTTCTCGCGAAGCGGTGTTGATCCTGAGTTGCTTTCGGCCGTTGGCTTTGGTGAATTCCATCCTCGGGCGAGCAACGAGAATTCCGCTGGGCGGACGAAGAATCGCCGAGTAGTAGTGGCAATCGCGAAACATAAGTCGGTTGGACTCGGCGCGTCAGTAGGTGAACCGCAAGCGCAAGATCGCGTCCAGCCAACCGACTTGCTGCGTATTACCGACCTACCTGGGGGGCTAGGGATTTTGTAAGCGCAATATGTCAGAAATACGTCTATTACCGTCTCAGTAAGATAGCTATAATTTCAATAAAATTATATTAATCAGTAACGTATAGATTCTCGTCGACGATAAATTTGAATCCGTCTCCGGAACGAATGCGGCCCATTCGGTTACGCGCAAAATAATAAAGTAAAGTTACCTTGAGTATTGCCGACACCCCTTGGGACGCCACTATTCCTCTATGTGAGAGGAACCACTAACGTATAGCCGAGTGGAAACGGGTGGCGATACGGCAATCCAGAATTCGGAGACCAATGCGATGGACAGTTTGCGCGAAATCGAGAAGGAAATTAACCCAGTAACGAGTAGACCGATCCCGTTGGCTACCGACACCTCGACCGCTGGGCTTGCGTCTAACTGGGGAATTGAATGCACAACTATTGCGAATAGCGGTCATGATTTTATTTCCAATCAAAAAGAAATTGACGAAATATTCAGGGCGTTCCGATCGTAGATCGACATTTGATCCTGACGGCTGCATCATGCGCCGCTGATCTGTATTTACAATTAACGTCTTGCGCGAGAACGTAGCCTCATCCAAATTTAATGAATTAGAAGCAGCCGATTTTGAGGGAAGTGTCTGCGCCTCATGCGAATTCGTATTGCCGCTGCCGAAGCTATAACTCGAGCTACGCTAATCTAAGCCGCAAGAAAAAAACATATTCTTTAGCGCACCTGGTAAATGCTGGCAACGACATGCCGGGCGTACCGCCAATCTCCGTATTTTGTCGTGAGTTAGTACTCTGCGGGATGGCGATTCGATTGCGTGCTGCGTATCGCTATTTCCCCCGACTCTCGGACCCGAAGACTAATACGCTACCGCTTTGCTTGTGGCGACGCGCGCCTAGAACATGGCATGAAAAATGCTACTTATCTTTATATCAAGGATCGGGCGACAAATTTTTGACGAATTATGCTGAGTGTCGAACTCAGGGTGCGCTTACTTTTTTTCGACGAACGCTGAGTATTACTTCTCAACAACGGAGATGGAGGTCAATGTGCAGGTCGAGACAATAAAACCTGTCCCGGTAGTTGGACCGATTCGAAGAATAGACGTCAATAGGCGCGAGAAGGAGCGCCAACCCGATCGGCCTACTGACCATGGATCCCGAAAAACTGACGATAAAGATCCGCGAACTAATGAGGTGGATGATTATGTTTGAAACGGCCGAAATTTTCACCGCAGTTGCCATCATGCTCTTCGTCCTTGTATCAGTCTGCACGATCATTCTGCTACGTGGCGAATTACTGCGTCTACGAATCCTGATTCGTTGTGAGCGGGCGGATCGTCAAAGTTTGGAGAATGATATTGCTGCGCTTCTTGCATGCTCCAAAACGATCGGAGAGCGGGTTCGATCTCAAGATTTACGCCAGAATCGCATGTCAGAAAAATTGAAGGTCTTGGACTCTCACGGCAAGCCCGAAGATGTTCAATTATATGACCAAGTTCATAGGATGATTGGACAAGGAATGCCCGTCGAGCAGATTGCGAATATCTGTAACCTTAGGCGCGGCGAAGTAGAGCTATTAAATCACGTCGCGGTTCATCGGACCGCTGCGTAGGGGATTTAATTCAAATTCATCTCCGCACAGAACCCGTTGCGCCCAGGACTGATTTCAATGGTAGCTAGCACGCTTTTCCTTTAGACTCCGGCCTTCGTTTTAGAGTCCATTCCTCGACCGGAAGATTAGTCGCGGTAGGATATAGGTTCTAAATTAGGACAACTAGGAGAGGTGGCCGAGTGGTTGAAGGCGCACGCCTGGAAAGTGTGTATGCGGTAACCCGTATCGAGGGTTCGAATCCCTCTCTCTCCGCCAAATTAGACAGCCCGCTTTCGCGGGCTTTTTAATTTGGCGGAGAGAGGTAATGAAGAGAATTTTTCGGTTCGATAAATCGCTCTGGAGCGATTTGGGGCGCCGCAGGCGCCCCAAAGGGGCAAAAAACGACGACTTTCGTTTTAGAGTAAATCCCGGAATCGCCCTGTTCGGTATATGCTGACGCACATCTCATTCGCGCTTGTGTGCGGCTCGTTACCCGTCTTTCTAGCTTCCGAGCTCGCCGCAAGCGCACACGTCTTGATTGGTTGAAGGCATCGGGGCATCGACGATCCCCTGTTAGCGTATTTTCCGATACCTTGAGCGGTCACCTAGATCGTCGAAAGGGACTAGCCGTCTGAGCGACCCATTGTGCAGGGCGCCGGTGTGCTAGGCGAGACCAGCTTGTCGCCCGCGGATCAAACGGCCGGGCAATTCACCTGTTGCTTCACCGTTTTGAAACGTGACGGCACCGCGAAGCAAAGTCGTGTGGTATCCCGACGCGCGCTGGATTAATCGCTTACCGGACGCCGGCAAATCGGCCACCATTTCTGGCGCAGGTAGGGCAAGTTCTTCGAAGTTGATTAGGTTAATGTCCGCACGCATGCCAGGTGCGATAAGGCCGCGATCCTTAAACCCATAGAGCATGGCCGTGTCGCGGGTTTGCATTTTTATTGCGTGCTCTAGTCCAATGCGGGGTCCGCGATCGCGGTCGCGTACAAAGTGAGATAACAAATACGTCGGTGCGCTCGCATCGCAGATCACGCCGCAATGTGCGCCGCCGTCGCTAATGCCGAGCACGGTACTCGGGTGCACCATCATTTCTCGAGCCACATCGTAATTGCCAGCGTTGTAGTTAAACAATGGCGTGTATAGAAATGCTTTGCCATCAAGTTCGAGTAGGCAATCGTAGGCCGCCGCTTCAGGCGAGATGCCGAGGCGCGCGGCAATGGCAGTGACGCTCAGCTCAGGTCCTGGTTCGTAATTTGGCGGATCGCCGAGCACAAAAATGCGTTCGTAGTTCGAAATCGTCGAACGCATTTCCTTGCCTTCGATAAACAGCAAGCGGAGTAATCGCGCGGACTTGCCGGTTGCCTCGTTTAGAATGCGTGTGCGCGTTTCGGGCTTGCGTAGTTCTGCGACTCGCGCAGCTAATGGCAAGTGTGCGATAGCTTGATAGCTTGGTCGCGCGACAAACGGATGTGAACCGCTGAAACACATCAACATACCAGGTGGACGGATCGCGACTTGCGGATACATGCCGCGGCCGTCGCGTTTTGCGGCGTAATCGATCAAGCGTTGCCATTGCGACGGGTCTTCATCGTTTTGTACGCAAGCATAAGTGACCGGACATTTCATCTCGTCAATGATGCGATCCATCCAATCAAACTCGTTGCTCTCAGGGGCGAGATCGGAAGCGACTTCGAACACCGCGGATCCGGCATTTTGCATGCCTTTGGCGATCGTTAATAACTCAAGCGCATCAGCATCCGTACCTGGAACGACCTCGCCATCAATTGATCGATGCAGTACGGTACGAGAGGTTGTAAAACCGACCGCACCGGCGGCAATGGCTTCTTGCACAACGTTTGCCATAGCAGCGCGTTCGTCTTCGCTGGCTTGCGCATCCGTCGCACCGTGTTCACCCATCACGTAAGCGCGAACAGCTCCGTGTGGAACTTGGGCGGCGAGGTCGAGCGCGTAAAAAGAGTTATCGAGCGCATCCATATATTCGGGAAAGGTCTCCCAAGACCAATCGATCCCTTCAGCTAGCGCGGCACCGGGGATGTCTTCGACACCTTCCATTAGACCGATTAACCAGTCGCGTTTGTCTTCGCGCACCGGCGCAAATCCGACACCGCAATTGCCCATCACGGCGGTCGTGACGCCATGCCAGCAAGACGGGGTGAGATACGGATCCCAGGTTGCTTGACCGTCGTAGTGGGTGTGTACATCGACCCAACCCGGTGACAGCATCAATCCGTCGGCATCGATTTCGCGTTTGCCTTGAGCCAATTTCTCGCCAACGGCGACGATCTTTTCGCCTTCTATGGCGACATCACCCAAAGACGCCGGAGAGCCCGTGCCGTCTACGATCTTGGCGTTGCGTATTACGATGTCGTGCATGTTCGGGTTCTCCTGGAGAGATTAAATGATTGTGCTAGCCAACCGACGCGTTCCGCGCCCGCTCGCTGAATAATTGAAAGCCTTCGTAACCGTTACCTGCGACTTCATCGCACTTATCACGATAAACATCGCAGCCACCAATATAAGGCATGAATAGGCGTGGTTTACCTGGTACGTTGGCACCCATATACCAGGAATTCGCCTGCGGGAACAAGGTCATGTTGGCGACATCGTTAACGTGCTCTACCCATTGTTGCTCGGCAGTCTCGCGTGCTTCGATTAGTGCGTAGTCGCAGTCCCGCATATGAACCAAACAATCGGTGATCCATTCGACGTGTTGCTCGATGGAAGTGATCATGTTGCTCATAACGGACGGACTGCCGGGACCCGTGATCATGAATAGATTGGGAAATCCTTGGGTGGCGATGCCCAGGTAGGCGCGTGGCCCCGCCTGCCATTTGTCGGCCAGTTTCACACCACCAACACCGCGCACATCGACATTAACGATTGCGCCGGTCATGGCGTCGAAACCCGTCGCAAAAACGACGGCATCGAATTCGAATGTTCGGCTGCTCGTTTGAATGCCGTTCGCGGTGATTTCCTTAATCGGGGTCTTTAACAAATTCACCAATTCTACGTGCGGTTGGTTAAACATTTCGTAGTAACCGGTATCGAGACAGGCGCGCTTCGTCCCCAAGGGAAAGCTCGTCGGACACAAGGTCTCGGCAACATTTGGATCGTTGACCACCGCGCGTATTTTATCGCGTACGAATTCCGACGCCGTCTCGTTTGCCGCCCCATCGATCAAAAGGTCGTGATATTGCTGCATGATCCCAACCAGCTCGCCTTTTTGCCATCCTTCCTCGTAGGCGCGGCGCCGTTCCTCGGCATCAACTTCCAGCGCGGATTTTTCCATCGGATAATTAGGCACGCCGAACAGGGAGCGACGTGATTTCGCACGACGATCTGCGTACGTTCGCTGTGTTTCTGCCCATTGATCGTCAGTTAACGGCTCATTAAAGGCGGGTAGGCTAAATGCTGGGGTGCGCTGGAAAACGGTAAGTTGCTGCGCTTGTTCCGCGATGATCGGCATTGATTGGATAGCTGAAGATCCCGTGCCAATGATGGCAACTCGTTGGTTTGAAAAATCGACTCCTTCTCGCGGCCAATCTGCAGTGTGATAAGTAGCGCCAGTAAATTCGCTTTGGCCTGCAATATCGATCGACTTAGGCACGGACAAGCAGCCGGAGGCGAAAATGTAGAACTGCGCATCAAATGTTTCGCCTTGTTTCGTATTAACGGTCCAGCGATTGAGCGCTTCGTCGAACGTCGCGCTGGCCACTTCGGTTTCAAACTGGATGTCGTTCCGCAATTCGAAGCGGTCGGCCACGTGATTTGCGTAACGAAGGATCTCTGGTTGGGTCGCGTACTTCTCGCTCCATTGCCATTCGCGCTGTAAGGCATCGTCAAATGAGAAGCTATAGTCGATACTTTTCACATCGCAACGCGCACCGGGATAACGATTCCAGTACCACGTGCCGCCAACCCCGTCGGCCGTTTCGAGTACGCGGGCAGAAAATCCAGCCTCGCGCAGGCGGTAGAGCATGTACATTCCGGCGAAGCCGGCACCAACTACAATCGCATCGTATTTCATGTGGGGTCATCTCCAGGACAAGATCATCTAGCTCGCCGAAGCCCAGTCGCGATTGACTGAGTCGAGCGGGGCTTGTGATTATCGATCAGAATCGGTCAAATGTCCCCCGAAGGGGGCGGAGATGGCCGTTGATGCGCTACTTTCTTAGCAATTCACCCGCGATGATCAAATTGCGTACTTCTGTAGTGCCAGCGCCGATTTCCAGCAATTTTATCGAACGATAGAGACGATTAATTTCAGATTCCCATATGTATCCGGAGCCGCCATGGATTTGCACGCCTTCGTTTAGGACTTTATTCATCATTTCACCACCGTATTTTACCGCCGCGGCGGTAAGCTTATGAATATCGCCGCGGCCGGCCTCACCTGCGGCAATCTGGCTCGCGGCCGCCAACGTACGGTAGTTAAATGTACGCAAGGTTTCCGTCCAAACATACATGTCGGCAAGTTTTTGTTGGATCATTTGAAACTCGCCAATCGTGCGGCCGAACTGAGTCCGTGTATTCGCATAGTCGATCGATAGCTCAAGCGCTCGCTCGCAGATCCCAAGGCACAGGGGTGTGATCATGGCTCGCTCGAGATCGAGGCCGCTCATCACCACCTTGACCCCTTCGTTTTCCACACCGACTAAATTCTCGACCGGCACTTCGCAATCCTCGAACACGAGTTCCGCGGTTTGGCTACCTCTGAAACCCATCTTCACGAGCTTTTGTGCGACCTTGAAACCAGGAAACCCTGCCTCGATTATGAACGCTGAAATACCGTGTTGGCCTTTATCTTTATCGGTTTTCGCATAAACCAATAAAACGTCGGCAACTGGGCCATTAGTAATATAGAGTTTGCTGCCATTGAGGACGTATGCATCTCCTTCGCGTCGCGCCGTGGTACGCATCGAGCCAAGTGCGTCAGAACCAGCACCAGGTTCAGTTAAGCCGAGCGCACCAATGTGGCTACCATCACATAGTTTCGGTAAATATCGACGGCGCTGCTCGTCGTTGGCATTCGCGAAAATATTATTAACGCATAAATTATCATGAGCGACCCACGCCAGTGCGAACGCGTGATTCCAGCGTGACATTGCTTGAAGAATCAAGCCGGCACTCATTAAGTCCATGCCGGCGCCGCCGAACTCTTCTGCCACAGTAATACCGAGGTAGCCCATTTCGCCTAGTTTCGGGAACGCCTCGGTCGGCCACCATTCTTCGTTATCCATTTTTTCCGATAATGGGTAAAGTTCGGCGCGTGAGTAGCGATCTGCTTGGTCGAGAATGCTTTGTTGGTCTTCGTCGAGTTCGAACGCAAAATTCATAGGTCGATGTCCTGTTTTTCGATTGTCACGTGGTCGCAAGCTTATCGATTGTCGAGATTTTATCGATGCTCGAACCTTGGCGCCAAGCGTTCACTATATAATGAAGCGCTAAGAGCTTGTCGAAGTGAGGCGTCCATTTTGAGTGAAAGTCCGGTTTGAGTCATTTTCCGGGTATTTTTGCGGCCGATAATCGTTCTATTTCACGAGAAGGCCCGCGGAAAATGGCTAGAACCGACTTTTCTGCTCGGCTACAGGGCAAGTATTGCGCCTGCGATTCTTTTGCGTTTCCGCCGCCCATGGCGGTCAGATGCAGGAGATACGAGTCCATGGATGGACGAGGTAGGGCAACGCAGGAGCAGTTGCCGACGAGTCCATGGATGGACGAGGTAGGGCAACGCAGGAGCAGTTGCCGACGAGTCCATGGATGGACGAGGTAGGGCAACGCAGGAGCAGTTGCCGACGAGTCCATGGATGGACGAGATAGAACTGAGCCTGGAGCGGAAGTCGAGAGCGAAGCAGGATGCCCGAGGCATGCAGAACGGCCCAAGTCCGACTGGCTAGGAGGTTGATACGAGAGTTCAACAAAACCGGGCCGTATTGTTGACATGAAACGACAACCCGTGCTCGTGGTTCCAGACATTGAGTAGGGCATTGAGCAACATTGACAGAATTCAGGAAGAGATAACGACCATGTCGTTGGCAGAATTAATACCGAAGGTGCTGGTGGCAAATCGTGGCGAAATTGCGCTGCGAATAATCCGCACGTGCCGAAAACTAGGCATCCAGACAGTCGCGATTTATCACGACATCGACCGCAATTCGCCCTCAGTGCAACTCGCAGACGAAGCCTGTGAAATCGTTGGAGATACCCCGACGGGTGCGTATCTCGATATCGCGCAAATTGTCCGCATCGCAGCCGAACATCACGTCAGTGCGGTCCACCCTGGCTACGGCTTCCTGGCCGAAAACAGTCTATTCGCGGCTGCGGTGGCCGACGCGGGAATTCGTTTCGTCGGCCCCAGTCCTGATGTGATCCGGCTACTTGGCGATAAAGTCGAGGCGCGTGAATTTGTTAAACAGCACAACGTACAGTTGGCACCGTCAACATCGGGTGATGGCAGCGAAGCGGAATTACTCGAACAAGCCAGTGCTATTGGTTTTCCGATCCTCATAAAGGCCGCCGCTGGCGGCGGCGGTAAGGGGATGCATATCGTTTATGGGCAGGACGAATTCCAACCCGCATATGCACTGGCGACCAGCGAGGCGCTGCGTTACTTCGGCGATTCTCGAGTCTACTGCGAGAAGTATTTAGCCCGTCCACGTCATATTGAAGTACAAATACTGGCAGATGAGCAGGGCAATTGTGTGCACCTAGGCGAACGCGAATGTAGCGTTCAGCGGCGTTTCCAAAAAGTGTTCGAAGAATCTCCAGCCCCCGGCTTGAGCGCGGATTTGCGCCAACGCATGTGTGACACAGCAGTGACGATCGCGAGCGCAGCAAACTATACAAATGCGGGAACCGTCGAGTTTATTTTGGGAGAAGATGGCGAATTTTATTTCCTCGAAATGAATACGCGTCTCCAAGTCGAACATCCGGTGACGGAAATGGTCACCGGTATCGATTTAGTTGAGGCGCAATTGCATGTCACCGCGGGTGATCCATTAGCGTTCAGGCAAGATCAAATTACGCACAGCGGTCATGCGATCGAAATGCGCATTTGTGCGGAGGACGCCGAAGCGGATTTTATGCCGGCGGTTGGCAAAGTCCAGGTGCTGCGCAACGCCGAAGGCGATGGCGTGCGCCTCGACAGTGGACTCGCCGAAGGTATGATGGTGACGAGTGCGTTTGATCCAATGCTGGCAAAATTAATCGCTCATGGTGCGGATCGTGAATCAGCTATCGACATCGCTCATCGTGCTATCCGTGAGCAGGTGATCTTGGGAGTCACGACAAACTGCGGGTTCCTAGGTCGCGTATTAGCACATCCCGCCTTTAGGGCTGGTGCGATTCATACGCACTTCATCGACGAGCATCGTGACGAATTACGCCGGCCGGCACTCAACAAGAAACAGGCGACAGAACTCGTGGTTATGGCGGCGTTCAACGACCCAGAGTTTCAACGACTAACGTTCAATACTCCACAACCGCACGCCGCGATGGGTGCCTGGAGGAACGCTTAGTGAAGTTGAATTATCGATTTCTCGGCGAAGAGTTTTCTCTCGCGCCGCTGCAAAGAACGCCGCAGTTAAGTGTGTCTGTTAACGACCTCGCGATGCACGTCAATGACTACTCGATTGACTCTCCTGATCAGACGTTCATGCTCGATGGTGCGCAAAATGAAGTATTCGTCGCACGCGATGGCGATGACATCTTCATACATGCGGACGGTGAGGTATGGGAAATTCGCGCAGTTAACGCGGTCGAAGCTGCTGGAACTGGATCGTCTTCCAATGACACGGTGATTGCGCCGATGCCAGGGATCGTTGTGTCGGCGCCAATTGTTGCAGGTCAAACAGTAACCCAAGGACAAACGCTAATCGTCATTGAGAGTATGAAGTTACAAACCTCGATCATGGCCGATCGCGATGGCTGCATTGCCGAAGTTTTCTTTGCTCAAGATGAGTCGTTCGATAAAGGCGCGGAATTAATGCGGTTTGTCGCCACGCAAGAGCAAACAACGGATGAAGTGGGTTAACCCGTATGCGTAGATTGCAGTCCCGACTGGACACAAATTCAGAAACGTACAAAAGGCACCGCGAGCATAATTTGCGCTTGCTCGCCGAGTTCAAAGAGAAAAGCCGCGCGGCTAGACATGATCGCCCGGAGCGCGATATCTCGCGTCTTGCCAAGCAGAATAAACTGAGAGTGCATGAACGGATCGAACACCTACTCGATCCAGGTACGCCGTTTTTGGAATTATCGACCTTGGCCGCAAATATGGATTATGACGGAGAGGCACCGCAAGCCTCGATCGTCACCGGGCTCGGTATGGTCGCTGGCCGCGAAGTGTTAATTCACGCTGATGACAGTTCCGTAAAAGGTGGGGCTTGGTACCCGCTGTCGGTTAAGAAGATCGTGCGCGTGCTCGACATCGCGATCGAGAATCATTTGCCGGTCGTGCATTTATGCGACAGCGCCGGTGGGTTTCTACATTTGCAATCCACTTTATTCGCCGATCGTTACTACGCTGGGCGAATTTTCCGCAATCAATGCACCTTGTCGAAGATGGGTGTTCCGCAAGTCGCTATCGTGTTTGGTCAATGCACGGCGGGCGGGGCTTACATCCCCGCCTTGAGCGAATATTCCGTGATGGTGCGCGGCAACGGCGCGATTTTTCTTGGCGGCCCACCGCTGGTTAAAGCCGCGACAGGTGAAGAAGTGCCAGCAGAAGAACTCGGCGGCGCGAGTGTGCATACCGTGGTGAGTGGCGTATCCGACTATGCTGCCGACGGCGAGCTCGAAGCGATTGCGATTGCGCGCGAGATCGTCGAGACCTGGACGCCAATCGAAAAAGCTCGAATCGACACGCAAGCGGTCGAAGAACCTTACTACGACCCACAACAGCTATACGGCATTATTCCGGACGACATTAAAGTGCAATTCGATATGCGCGAAGTGATCGCGCGGATTGTCGATGGCAGTCGCTTCCACGAATACCAACCGGATTACGGCACAACTTTGGTGTGCGGTTACGCCTACATCTGGGGCTTCAAAGTTGGGATTTTAGGCAACAACGGCGTGTTGTTTAACGATAGCTCGTTAAAAGGCG
>JBLFWZ010000060.1:0-18386 GCA_047611905.1 Gammaproteobacteria bacterium
GATTTCGGAACATAACGAATAAAGAAATTTTCGTCACAAACGGGTCAGTGGAAGGCATTTACTTGTTGGCCCACATTTTTTTAAAATCTGGGGATACAGCGGCTATCGAGGCGATCGGTTTTCCGCCAGCGATTGAGGCAATTCGCTCTACAGGTGCATCTATTAGCCCGATCCGTGTCGATGATGGAGGGCTCGATCCAGACGATCTTGAAATGAAACTTCAGCAAACGAAGATCCGACTACTGTATCTCACGCCGCTACATCAATATCCGACGACTGCAACGTTAGCTATCGAGCGGCGAGATGTATTGTGTGATGCCATCGATCGTCTGCGCGATGGCGGACTCGCCATGGACTATCGGCGACCAGACGGCGGAGTGACGATATGGCTTAACACACACTCAGATTCGAATGAATTAACGCGGATGGGGGCAGCCTGAGGCGTACGGCTGACTCCAGATGCAATTTCCTATGCCCACCCGCGGATCGAAAACACCCATCTACGATTAGGCTTCGGTGCCCATAACGCGGATGAACTGCGTTCGGGCGCCCCGCTCCTTGGTGAACTGTTATCGACTTCTCGCGGTATCGGAACGAGAAAACGTTAGCAGATCCGGGTTTTTTATTTTCGAGAATATTACTGCGAACGTCGTTGGCGGTATTCATCTCGGTTCTCAAGCTGATTCGCGCGTCCGTTTCAGCCGACATCAGATCCGCAAGCTTCTTCCGCTAACAACGGTTCGTTGCGACACAAGAGTTATTCGAACATCGTCGGTCCAAGTCGAGATCTGGGCTGCGATCAATGAGAGAAAATCCAAATTCTGCTGATAGCTTAAGCGCTGTCCCGAGACAGCGCTTAATGCTATCCGATTTCGTCGAATCTAGCCTTCGACTGAGCCGGAGCGATCCGCCAGCATGCGAACCTTGACTCTCAGATGTTGGTATTTCCATTGACCGTCAATTTTCACGTAGTCATCGTCGTAACGCGCCATCATCCAGGTTTCCTTACTTCCCTCAGTTTCCGTCCACGGACCGGCGATGTACCAAATTCCTGTCGCGCTATTGCCGTCTACTTCGACTCTCGGATTCATGATGTTGTGTTGAGAGAAACTGAATTTATCCTTGAAATTTTGAAACAATTGTCGAATTTCATCGTGGCCTTTCGCTTGACCGAAATCAGGGCTTTCCCAAATCGCGTCCTCAGCGAAGACTGAAGCGATGCGATCGGGGTTATGCATGTCATCGCAGATTTCGCAATAGAGCGCTTTCAGTTGCTTAATCGCTTCTATGTCCTCCAGTCGAGTAATGCGTTTTTCCAGGTCTGTCATTTCCATCGTTAAGTCTCCTAATGTTTAAAATATGATCGACAACTAATCTTTAATCGCGATCGTTACGCCACCGAGATCTCCGGTAACAAACGAGCAGGTTTCATCCTCGGTCGGAACACGGGTCGGCACGATGCTCCCAGTCGCGATGATATCTCCGCTTTTTAGACCACGGGTTCCGATGCGAAGGTGGTTGGCCAACCATTGCAGTGCGATAAACGGATGACCCAACACGTCCGCACCTCGGCCGCGATCAAGAATCGCACCGTTGCGGCTAACGGTCCCTTCGAGTTTATCGAGATCGGACCATCGCGTCCGCCATTCGCCGAGCACAACCCCGGCATTCCAGGAATTGTCTGCGATGAGGGATCCAATATCTGTTATTGAATAATCGGCCGATCGGTCGTCAACGAGTTCGAATGCTGGACACACGGCGTCTACGGCGTCGGCGACCGAGGTAAAATCGAAGTGCTCGGATTGCGGTGAGAGATCGCGACCAAGACGCACTGCAATTTCGCATTCAATACCGAGGTTCATGTAGTCTCGCCGACTAATCGTAATATTGTTCCGATGAATCCGGTTACCGAAAACGACACCCGCGATTGGGCTATTAATATCGAGCAGCGCTTGCATACGCGGCGAGGTTAAGCCGATCTTATATCCGGCGACACCGACATCTAGGTGGGCTAATTCAAGTTCAACCAACGCGGCTTGGACTGCGTAAGCTTCGCCGATATCTTCGATGGCATCGGTGCCGCCAAATGGCGTGAACGGTTTACTGGATCGATGTTGTTCAAATAAGATCTGAGCTCTCGATAGGTTTTTCTTCTGCACGGTCTTAGCACCTTATTTGAACGCCTAGTGCGGTCAATCTAACAGAAAATTGCTGGTCCGCGGCAATTCGAAAATTAGCAATTTCGTGTATGTTTTCGCGGTCCCGTGGGTGCCGGTTGATAGTTAAGAGTGTGTCCCGAAATAAGATCTGTAATTGGAGTCATTGTTGAACCGCAACTAGCGTAACGCGCATCGAATAGCGCGACCCTTTCGAACTTGATTCCGGCGAACCATCCAACGCATCTTGGAGGCGCTAGAGCGGCGCGAAGCTCACAATCAAAGCGGTAAAAGTGCTGACCCACACGAATGGCAATACGAGATAGCCCATCACATCGCGAGCCTGGATCCTCACGCCAGCGCCCATGATCGGCAAAATCGCCAGCAGAAAAAATGGTTGCAATAGATTTGTTGATGTTTCGCCGTAGGCAACGGCCATCGCGATCCGGGCGATATAATCTTGGGCCTCGCCTGGCGGCAAATCTGCGGAGAGCGCTTTTGCAGACTCCGTAATTGACGGACCAATCACCGCCCATTCGCCGCCTGCGGATGGGATGGCCATATTGACGAGAGCGCCACTCAACTGCGCGATAACTGGCAGCGTTGCTAACGACGCGCTCGATGCCAGCCATTCGGCGAGCGCAGCTCCTAATCCGGTAAACATCATGATCCCCATAATTCCAGCATAAAACGGATACTGAAAAATAATTCCGGACACATTGGCACACGCGCGCTTCATCGCAATCACGTAACGTATGGGAGTTCGATGCATGAGCAGACCGACATTAATGAACACGAATATCATAATATTGAGATCGAGATTGAAGCCCTGCGTCCAGAAGAAATCGACGATGTACCAGAAACCGGCTGCGGCGATTAGCCAGACTAATGACTGACTGTTGTTCAGACGATCAGAGAGGGCTGATTCACCGAGTCGCATACCGATCGCTTCGTCTTCGATGCTGACGTGCTCGATCGCGTGCGTTTCGCATAAATCCTCGATCGTTTGAGCGTGTTCTGCGCGAGGTCGAAGCAGGTAAAGCAGCGCTGGTACGGTTAAAAAGAACACTGCCATATAGAGCGCGTTCATAGTGCTGCCAAGCGTGTTGGTGACCGGGATCGTGCTTTCAAGTACGCCTGTTTTGATCAGGAAGTTGCCCTCGGTATTCAGCGCAAGCGGAATTGAACTCGACAGACCGGATACCCAGACAGTTCCAGCGCAATATGCGCAAGCTGCGAGGTAAGCGTAGTCGACACCTTTGATGCGGCTCGCCAATTCTCGCGCCAGTACCGCAGTGAGCACAGCCCATCCCCAACTGACTAAAGCGAACAGCCCGCCAACCACGCCAACGATAAAATAGACGGCTCCTGGTCCGCGAGCGAGCAATGCCACTTTGTCGATGAGTCGGGCGATTGCAGGTGACAGTGCGATTGCGAATCCGGTGGTGAGCATGAGTACCATCTGCATGCCGAATTCGAGCAAGATCCAAAACCCTTTGTACCAAGAATCGATAATGGTTTTCGGCTTTGCGTCGGCGAAAAGCAAGGCCAGGAGACCGACTAGCAAGGTTAGCAACAACGCGAACACGAAAGCGTCGGGGATCAACCGGCGGAGCTTTACCGCAAGAATACTACCGAGGGCATTTAACATAGGAAAATTCCGCTTTGTCGAAAGTTGAAAGTACGATGCGATAACCCATCACAGTTTAAGATACGCTCTCGCAAAACCGAGTCGATTGCTCGACCGCCCAAGGCGTTTAATTGTTACGAGCGGACGAAATCAACATGTATCGGTTTCAACGAGGTTCGTTGGAATGCGACGCGGACGATTAAACTACGACGCAACAGCAATTAGATATGGATCGCTCGAATGCGAAAGTCCGACAGCATAAACGAACGGCAAGCGACGGTCTTCGCGCTCGCGGCGGTATTATGCTGGTCGACTGTTGCCACTGCGTTCAAACTTGGGCTCGATGCTCTCACGCCTCGCCAACTCCTTTTTCAAGCCTGCGTGTTTTCTAGTGTGGTCTTCGTGCTTGCGAATTCGCTGTTCGGGCAGTGGCGGCTTGATCGGACACTTGCCCGCCAAGCAGTACTGCTCGGAATACTGAATCCTTTCCTCTACTATCAAATATTGTTCGCGGCCTACGATCGCTTGCCAGCACAGCTCGCGCAGTCGGTCAACTACACGTGGGCGATTACCTTAGCGATTCTCGCGGTACCGATGCTTGGGCAACGTCTAAATGGTCGCACATTATTCGGCATCGTGGTGAGTTACGCCGGGGTGTTAATCATTACTTTAGGCATTAGGGCGAGCGAGGATCTGGCTTGGAATTGGCAAGGCCTGGTGTTCGCGTTCTCAAGCACCGTCGTATGGGCCTTGTATTGGATCTTGAGCACGAGAGTTCGTGCCCAACCCGTAGAAGTGATGACCTGGAGCTTTTTGTTTGCCACTCCACTGATTGGAATGGCGTGTTTCTTCAGTGATGGCATTGGTCCTTGGACCCTCACTACGGTGAAGTTCGGTCTATGGGTTGGCGTCATTGAAATGGGTATCGCATTTCTGTTGTGGTCGATGGCGTTGCGACGCACCGCGCACCTAGCGCGCATCGGACAGCTGATTTTTCTCGCGCCGTTTCTGTCACTCATATTAATCGAGCGGGTGCTCGGGGAAGCGGTACCGGCAAGCTCTTGGGTAGGTCTTTTGGTTATCGTAGTCGGCGTTGCGTTTACTGGTCGACCGGAGTCTGCTGCCGACTCAAATAAGGTTGGGTAAGTCGATCCTGGCCATCTGCTCCAAGCGGCTATCTGTGGGGTTGTCTCCGTCGCGGTATGCGATCTGGGTCTTCTTGCGCTGACTCAGCAGACAGGAACGGATACAGCGCAGTGGGCTATATCCACTGATTTCCGAGCAGGCGGCGCTCACGAGCATCGCGGCAATTGCGGTTTTTCCTCTAAGATCGGCGTTCGCAACGTAAAGGTTCTCGTCAGCACAATAAGGCAATCAGTACTAGAAGACGGCGTTTCGCGGATGCGCGGAAAAATCCGCCTGGTTAAAGTTTAGCGGGATCAATTCCATCGTACATCCATTTAAGTCCCACAAAACCAGCCGCTTCGTTTCCTCCTTGAAACATCTGGTTACGTAGCTCGCGGGTAACACCTGACGCATGATAGATGTCACCATAAAACCGCGCTGTTAACTGGACTCGCGCGGTGCGTAAGTAACGTGCTTGCGCGTACTTTTGCAGAGCACCAACGACATCCCCGTTGCATTGGTCAAGCGCTAGGCCAAGCACAACCGAATCTTCAATCGCCTGGCCTGCACCTTGAGCAAGATATTGCAGCATCGGATGGGCGGCATCGCCAAGCAAGCTGACTCGCCCGACGCTCCAGTTTTTAACCGGTTCGCGATCGCATAGCACCCACATCTTCCACGTCTCGATTTTCGCGAGCAGTTCTTTGACTGGCAGACACGCGTTCGAAAATCGCGAGTTCAACTCGTTCGGATCGCCGAAGCTGTCCCATCCTTCGTCATATTTATCGCTGTGAAAGACCGCGACCATGTTGAATAATTCGCCGCGCCGCAGGGGGTAGGTAACGAGGTGGGTTTTCTCGCCACCCCATAAGCGAACGTCGTCACTCCATAAGTGCGCCGGGACGTCTGCGCTCTTTAACACCGCACGATAAGCAATGTGACCTGAGACGAGTGGTTTGCCATCGGCGACGATGGATTGGCGGACTTTGCTCCACATGCCGTCAGCGCCAAGTAGCATGGTGCCGCGGATGGATTCTCCATTGTCCAATCGTGCGCTGACTCCATCCTTGTCTTGGACAAACGATTCGACTTTGGCCGACGTGCGTAGTTCGACATTGGGTAATGTACGGCACGCGTCCAACAACACGTCGTGCAAGTCAGCACGGTAAATCACACCGTAGGGATAGGCGTAGGTAGCGCGCGCCACGTCGCCTAATGGGACGCGGACGATGTCCTCATCCGTGATCACGTCGCGCATGCCGAGCCCCGGCGGAAAATAAGCGACGGCGCTAACCGCATCGCTTAAACCGAGATGTTCTAACATCTTAAAAATGTTCGGCCCGAGCTGAATACCCGCCCCAATCTCGCCAAACTGAGAAGCTTGCTCCAAGACAATGACATCGTGTCCTTGACGGCCAAGTACGAGGGCTGCGGTGATGCCACCAATTCCACCGCCGGCTATTAGGAGAGTTTGCTTCATGAGGTTGCCAGTTTCTAATTAAGTGGTTTGTTTAGATGCTGCTCGGCTAGCGCGCAGCGCCTGAAGGTTTCGAGCACCGTGCGTGGTCTCGCTAATCCTGATTCCTATTGCCAGCGCGTCACGATATCGCAATTTATGCCAAGCGAGAAACCGCACGTGCTCGATTGGATCGATAGCGGAAGAATCAGTATTAGCGGATATCTTCTATCCTGAAGAATGGCATGAATTTCGGCACCATGATCACGCGATGTTGCTCGCGCGTTGGCGCGCTGCGTTTCCAAGGTATTCTTCTTGATTTGAACGCCGACATAAATTCATGGAGCGACAACGCCAATCGCGCCAATCGTATCGGAAATACCGTTGAGCGCATCCCAATTCAATAAATTCTCCCGCATCGGGTAGTTACTCGTCGACAAGGGGGCCTGCCGCGTTTATTGATAATAAGGATTAGACCGAATTTCTTTAACAAACAGTACTGCCACTGTGCATTCAAGCGTACCGAGTGAGCGCGACGCACGATTAATCTTGCATCTTGAACGGCGCTTTTCGTAGACTAATCATCCCCAACGCTAAACACGACCGGCGTATTGGATCTCGCTTTGTCGCAATCGCCGATCATTTGACTCGTAAACCTTTGAGGAAGGATATATATGACTGTCACGAAAGAAGAGCTCCTGGAACGAGTCAATGGCCTTTTACCGGCAATTGCTGCGCGCGCCGAACAGAGCGAGCAAGATCGCAAACCTCACCCGGATACGATCCAAGAACTTATCGATATTGAAGTTATGCAAACCTTGGTGCCAAAGTGTTTCGGCGGTCACGAGCTCGGCATCGATACCTTAACGGCGGTTGCGCGGGCCGTGAGCAGTGCCTGTATGTCTACCGGCTGGGTAACGGCATTCTACTTGGGTCACAATTGGATGCTGACAAAATTCTCGGAAGAAGTGCAGCGCGAAGTATTTGCCGACCGGCCCTTTGGGTTAATACCCATTCAACCATCCCCAGGTGTCTCCATTAAGCAAGTAACCGGCGGTTACGAGATCAGCGGTCGCTCAAATTTCAGCTCTGGAATAATGAACGCGGACTGGGTCGTCATCGCGAAATCGGGCGGCGAAGACGCACGCGCTTTCGTCGTGCCCGTAGAAGACGTTGAAATTGTCGATGTGTGGCACATGAGTGGTATGTCGGGGACAGGCAGTAATGACATCATCACTCAAGATTTGTTCGTCCCCGAGCATCGAACCTTGCCGGCCCGAGACTTGTTCGAAGCAACACCTTCGATTCACAAGAACCCCCTCTATACGATGCCGTTACTGCCATTTATTTACTGCGAAGTGATGGGCGTGTATTGCGGTGGCCTCGAAGGCGCCACGGCAGCTTATGAAGGTTTAATGCAGGAAAAAATCACGACTTGGGGCAACGAAGTGCTGGCCAAGAAGCAAGCCGTACATATTTACCTCGGCGACGCACACTCGCAAACGCGGACCGCGGGGATCCTTCTCGAACGGCTCGTAAGCGACACGCAAGAGCTAATCGCTGAAGGAAGTTACCCTTTAGACGCGCGGCTCGATTTGAAACTTCGGGCGGGCCATATCGGCAACCTTTGCCGAGAAGCCATGAACACAATGATGTCAAAGGCGGGGACGCGAAGCTTTCGCAAAGATTTTCCGTTGCAACGGTTTTTCCGCGATCTGAATACCTTAACGTCTCACGCATTCATCGATTGGGATAACAGTCGTGAATTATTTGGTCGGCATCGACTCGGCTTAGAGCCGAATCATCCTCTGTTTTAACGACTACGGAGTAATAGTCCGCCTACCGCAAGACCGAATGATCCGAGTAAACCAGGAACCGGAACTGCCACTAATGACACATTGTCGAGAAGCACGCCGAGGTTATCACCCCCGATAATGGGATCTTCTTGGAACACCAATTCCGTGCTCACAGCGGTTATCGGTGTGATGAGGCGCGTGATCGTTTCGAATGGCGTGAGCCCAGATCGATTAAACGTTTCGCTATAGGCGCTGCCTAACGATACGGTTACCGTGTTGTCGGCCGAGCCGCCGCCGAATTGGGCATCGGAATTACCCAGATCGAATTGTAAGCGGTACGTGATTCCTGTTTGTAATGCGAAGCTTGATTTTGATTCGAGTCTCCCCGCAGCAGAACTCGTCCCATCGAGGTCGACGTAGAGCCCATTACCGGGGAAAAAATCTGCAAGTCCGGGGCCAATAAGATCAACTGCGCCTACTGTGACATTGAACTGCGCAAAGCCCGTGTACTTGGTTTGCACGTCGCCGCCATTTTCTGCATTGAAGTTCTCTTGAAGCAACACGGTCTCAGCGCTCGCTGAGTGTCCAAGTGCTAGCATCGCGACGATCGAGATTACGCATGCAGGGAAGCGATGTGCGTTAAATATTTGATGACGTTCCTTGTTGATTTTTCCTTATTTGGTTTGACGTCTAATTGCCGCTGAGATGAGCACCTAGGGCAATGATGGTTTAGGCCGCGCCGAGACACATCGTTGTAGAGTGTTCCAGACCGCGTGTCATTCAGGGACTAACGATCGCCGAACAAGTCGCCCAAGCCTCCCAATACTGAACCTTCGCCTTTCGACTGCCCAAAGCTGGCAGCGCGCATAACTCGATTCGCGAGTCGCGAAAACGGCAGGCTCTGTAGATAGACAGTGCCCTTGCCGCGCAAAGTGGCGAGAAATAGTCCTTCACCACCGAACACCATCGATTTCAATCCGCCAGAGCGTTCAATGTCGTATTCAACGCCTTTAGTAAATGCCGCGATACAACCCGTATCCACTCTTAAGGTCTCGTTATTAAGCTCACGTTTGATCACCGTTCCACCAACATGTACGAACGCCTTACCGTCGCCTTTTAGGCGCTGCAGGATAAAGCCTTCGCCGCCAAAAAAGCCTGCGCCAAGCTTTTTTTGAAAAGCGATATCTAGACTGGTACCAAACGCAGCGCACAAAAACGCATCCTTTTGGCAGATCAGTTCCTGGCCAATTTCAGCCATATCGATTGGAATTATTTTTCCAGGGTAGGGCGCGGCGAAAGCGACCCTTCTTTTGCCTTTTCCTTGATTGGAAAAGTGCGTCATAAAGATCGATTCACCCGTGAGTGCACGCTTACCCACGTTAATTACGGTGTCCATAAACCCACTCGACGGGTTAGAACCGTCGCCCATTTTCGTCTCGAATGAAATGCCATCCTCCATGTAATTCATTGCGCCTGCTTCGGCGATCACGATCTCGCCAGGATCGAGTTCCACTTCGACAATTTGCATGTCGTCGCCAAAGATTTCGTAATCCACTTCATGGCATTTCATTTCAAGTTCGTACCTTCGTTATACTTTTCTATCGATACTGATCAGGCAAGTACAGATTCCTCGCTTGGCGCCATCGAGCACCTGACGAGGTCGCCGCCTTTCATGATCATTTTCAAATTATTGCGATCCTGGAAGATTCTCAAATCTTTCGAAGGATCACCATCCACCACCAGAAGATCGGCGAGCTTACCTTCTGTAATCGTGCCAAGATCGTCAAGTCGACCTTGTAGGGCTGCGCCGTTATGCGTCGCCCACTTGATCACCTCGAGATTCGAGACACCACACAGATCCGGGTATACCGCCAGTTCCTTGGCGTAATCGCCATGTGGCATGAGTGAGCCAAAACCAAAATCGTCGCCAATGACAATCGGTACACCTGCATCGTGCGCACGCTTCACCTTCGCTGGGTGATTCTCCAAGGTGTGTTCTAGCTCTGGGATCATGGGCGCGATTCCGGGTGCTTCGCCGCTTAAGTAACCACTTACGAGGCGCGACGGGAAATACAAGCTCGGTGTCAGATAGCTGCCGCTTTTGAGAAAAAGTTCGATGCATTCATCGTCCAGACCGTCACCGTGGTCTACCACATCAATACCTGCCTCTAATGCGATCTTAATGCCACGTTGACTAATAAGATGGCCGCGAATTTTTGCACCACGCTCATGCGCCGTACGCACTGCGACATGGATTTCTTCTTCGCTCATGCTTAAGAAATCGGAATCGTTTGGCAGCCCGTGTCCACCGGTCGGATACAGCTTGACGATGTCGACGCCGTTCGCGATCTCTTCACGAACTGCGCGACGAAATTCATCCGGACCGTCACACACCTTGGCTAGGCCTTGAAGGCCAAGACCCCACCATTTCGGGTGGCTGTCTACCGAATCGCCGGTGGTGACCACATCGCGACCACAAGCCATAATGCGTGGGCCGGGAATCAAACCGCTATTAATGCTATCGCGCAGTACCACGTCGATAAAATGTGCAGCACCCGCGCCCACTGACATTGTGTATCCGCAGTTCAGTAGCAACTCCGCATTTTTTGCCGCGATTAAAGCCAATTTGGTTGGTGGATGTTTGAGATCGATTTCTTGCAGACTATTCACGTTGTCGTAGGCTGGGTGGTAGTGGCAGAAGGCCATGCCTGGCATCAGCGCCATTCCGTCCAAATTGTACACAGTGTCCTTTTTTCGTGGAGCGGGCGCTTTCGCTTTAGTGCTTATTTTCATGATTCGGTCGTCGTTGACCACGACGACCATGTCATTTTTGGGTGGATTAACACCGTCGATTAATCGGGCGCCGCATAAGAAAGTTCGATTCGTCATGATGCTTCTCCGGGTAGCTTTGTGATCATTTTCGGACTGCGACCGTAACGCAATCCAACGTTGTTAGCGTTCTCAAGATAGGCTAGGCGACCGTAGCGCGTCGAATAGTTCGAATGTCCTGGCGTGCGCGATGCGGCTGGTCCGTTCAGAATAATAAGCAGTTCTGGCGCTATTTGCGAATGCATGCCCCGCGTCGTACAAGTGAATGGCAATTGCCGGGTTGGTGGCGCTCGCGACGCGTATTTGCTCTCGCAATGGTTCCGGGATATGGTCGTCCGCTGTACCCATATGCAGCAAGGTGGGGCAAGTAACAGCGCCCGCTTCGTCCAGAAATTCGTGGATTTGCGTACCGTAATAGGCGACTGCCGCGTCAACATTTAAACGCGCCGCGGTCAAATAGGCCAAGGTGCCGCCGAAGAAAAACCCAACCACGCCGAATTTCCCGTTGCATTGTGCCATGGTATTTAGGTCGGCAATCACACTTTCGATATCGTTCATTGCCAAGCCATGATCGACGAGGCCGCGAAATCGCAAACCCTTTTCCGTTTGTTCTGGATCATTGAGACCGGCGAAAAAATTTCTTTCAAGACGGGAAAACATCTCCGGTGCCGCGACGCAATAACCTGCGGCTGCGAAGGTATCCGCGATCTCTTTGTTCCAATCGGTAAGGCCGAAGATTTCATGTAACAAAACGATCCCTGGAGCAGATCGTCCGTTGGGCGCAACGATGTAAGCAGAAAATTCTCCGCCATCGTCTGCTCGCAATGTGATGGTTCGCCCGTTCATGTTTTTTTCGAATTGAATCTATTCATAAAACATCGACGCGTCGATTATAAATTCATGCATCGCGTGGTCTCGGCGCCGCCACCACTAGACAGAGCGAACCGGGGCAACTACGCGATTTTCTGTATTTCAACATGCGCATCGAACGCGTTGCTACCAATTTCTCGCCGACTCAATCCATCTGGAGTGAGCATATTCGCGGATTGACCATTCGCCGTTGTTTCCGGCCACCAATTGAACGGCATGTAGACGACGCCTGTTTTCGTGACGTCGCAAACACTCGCCTTCACATGGACTTCACCATAGGTGTTGAACATTTTGATCATGTCGCCATCGCTAATATTGCGGCGTGCGGCATCTACAGGGTTAATGTCGACCGCCGGGACGTGTTTTTCGGTACCGCGATGACGCAAATTGACGTATTCGGAATTTAGAAAATGGCTCGTTTTGGCCGTCACCAAATGCAGCGGCGCGGACTCCGCATCAGTATCATTTTGCTCGTCCAGTGGCTCGTAGGTCGGAAGCGGATCATGTCCGTTGTCCGGGTGGTCTGGAGAAAAGAATTCCATTTTGCCGCTCGACGTTTTGAAATTGCCTTCTTTCAAAGGATTGAAATCGCCAAGATTAAGCGCGGCCCGGCCGGTTTTCTGTAAGCTTTCGTAGGTAATGCCTTCGATGTACGGATGACCATTGGAAAGCATCAAGCAGATCCGCTCTTCATCACTACGGTGCAGACACTCGTCCGTGTATCCCATGCGCGTCGACAGCCGTCGAAAAATCTCGGTATTAGCTAGTGCTTCACCTTCCGGTTCAATAGCCGCTTCGTTCAGGTTTACGTAGCGAGTCCCCCAGGAAGGCATCAGTTCATAATGCTCAAATTGGGTCGTCGCGGGCAGCACAATATCCGCATAGAGTGCCGTGTCTGTGAGAAATTGTTCATGCCCACGCTGAATAAGTCTTCTCTCTTCATGCCTTCAATGGTGCGGTTCTGATTTGCCGCGGTGACTACCGGATTGGCGTTGTACACCATCATCCATTTGATTGGCGGATCCATTTCGGGGTCGGTGAGTAATTTCCCGAGTTGCGCTAAGTTTGCGGACCGTCCACGCGGTGGTGCGTCGCGCGACGGCAGCATCACGCCATAGTCGAAGGCATCGAAAAAGATATTGAGCATAAAGTGACTCAAGCCGCCACCACGTTCGCGCCATCCGTTGATAAGGCCCGGTAAGCATGAAACAGCACGTACGGCGACGTGACCGTTTGAATAGCGCTCCACGCCTACCAGGAATCGAATGCCCGCCGGACGGGACGTGGCATAAGCGTGCGCAAGTTTTTCGATCACATTCGCATCGATCCCAGTAATTTCGGCCGCACGTTGCGGTGGATATTCTTTTACTGTTACAGCTAACTGATCGAAACCGAGGGTATGAGCTTCGATAAATTCCTTATCGTGCAAGTCGTCGCGCACAATCACATGCATCATCGCGAGCGCCAGTGCCGCATCGCTACCTGGGCGGATCTGGATATGTTGATCGGCATGCGCAGCAGTCGGCGTTTTAATTGGGTTTACGACCACGATTGTTGCGCCAGCTTTGCGCGCCTTCATGAGCGGTCCACTCCACAAGTGGACGTTGGTAACGGCTGTGTTCGTTCTCCACAAAATAATAAAGCGGCTGTGGGCGAGATCTTCATTATCCATTGAGTCCATCGGGCCGGTTACGGAATACACTGCGTCACATGCAGTTGCACCGCAGATATCGCCAAGCATTTCGGTGGCACCCACCTTCGCAAAAAACTGCTAGCCGGCATAACGTTGCAACATGCCAATGGTTCCAGCGAAGTTATACGGCATGACGGCGAGCGGGCCGTCTTCGGCGATGGTTGATTTTAAGCGCGCCGTCATTTCATCTAGCGCTTCATTCCAAGTAATGCGCTCGAATTGACCCGAACCTTTCGGCCCCGTGCGACGCAACGGATGCATGAGTCTGCGCGCTCATGCTGGCTCCAGCAAGAGCACTAAGCAGGTACGGAACGTCGTTTTTGCCGTAGCGATTTCGAAATCATGTAATCTGGTGAGATGGCATCGTGGGGGCAGGCGTTAACGCAGGCATAACAGCGAATGCAGGCCGACTCCTCGATAAACAGCATATTGTAATAAAGGCCAGACGAATGAGCCGGCTGAACTTTCCGTTTTCATCAAACTCGATCCCGGCCGTTTCGACGATACAATTCGCGATCGGCTTCACTGATAGGCACTCATCACACAGCACACATTTTTGATTGTTGATAACAGGTGCTGGCGAGCGGATGTGCTCGAACGCGTCACGACGAATTTGTGAATCGGGTATCCCGGTTTCTCTAAGGAGTACTGACCCGGCTGCAATCATTGGCGGCGGACCGCAAAAGAATGCCGAGCAGCGGCTCGGCTCCATGTTTTTCGTATCAATTCGCTGGCTTTTCAAGACGTCTGCAACGAAGCCACGCGCGCCATCTGAGCCGAGTTTTGCTGCCGATTTAGGCCGTAACCAGCGCGAATCGAAGTCTTCTTCGCCGCTGCGGTTACGCAACGCGTACCGCCGTTCGAGCTAGACGCCTATATCGATAAGCTGTGCCGCCTGAAGCATGCAGACGCGCGCTTAGTGCTCTTCTTCGTCGCAGCCGATCATGAGGTGCGTCTCAAGGGCAAGTCGTGGACTCACGAAGCATCCCAGTTGACGACAATAGTGCAGCGGAAACTTCTGGATGCGGAGCTAAAAGTCATACGCTGTTCGTTTAAGCGCAAGCCAGCAAAAATCGAGACCTGGGAGGCGGTTATCGTTGCGGACTCGGCCGTAAATAGACGCCGAAGTTATCGGGAGATAACTGTAGGGGGGCCGTTGTTTAGTTAATCAAGGCCCGGAGTAACAGAGCGCTTAGTATTCTTGTAATAACGACAGACTTGCGGCGGAACCCTAAGCCACGATCTGTGGGCGCGCGTGCCCTTGCTGCGACCCGGCACTTGCTTCCTAGGCGACAATCTACCGAGACACACTGAAATCGTCGTGCAGTTCGCCTTCGCAACCGCGCACTCCACGATAATGGTCGAAGAGCTAGTGCAGCGATGATGCGGTCGCGGGTTATCGTTGATCGATAGCGATGTGCGTAGCCGAGCAATGTTCGGTTTAGGTCTTTCTCTACCCGCACTTATGCGCGCCGGGCAATACCCAGATAATTGTATTTTACGAGGGTCATGCCTGGGATAGGCGGCGGCGACGGTACTTCAAGTTCTTCGCGATGCTCGATAGTAAACCCGGCTTGTTCAAGGAGTTGAGGCGCGTGACGCAACAGGTTGCAACCTCCAAAAGCGATCCCCCACGGACGATTTAGGCGTTCTTGCCAGCGTCTAATTTCGGGCCTCGGCGATTGGCCATGTTCCATGAACAACAATTTGCCACCTGGCTTTAGAACTTTATACATTCCCGCAATTGCTGCCACAACGTCAGGAATCGTACATAGCGTGTAAGCCACGACCACGGTGTCTATACTTTCCGCGTCAAGTGGTATTTCCTCGCCACGCAGGGCGACATGTTCAATCGCGATAGGTGACTCGCGCTCGCGCTTGGCCGCCAAAGCCATTGCGCCAGAAGCGGGGTCAAGTGCAACTACCTGGTCAATTTTATCTGCGTCATACCACGGCAAACTCGTACCAGTACCGTAGCCTACTTCAAGCACGCGACCGGTAGCCTGAGGAATAATTTTCGCGCGCAGATCGGCGAAGGCACGGTGACCACAGATAGGATCGATAATTCGCGGCAGGATCTGATTTTCGTAAAAGCTCATAAATTATTCCTTGTGTCACAGCGTCCGCTCACCTGGGTTAAACGACGGATATCGGGAGAATCATACAATTATTTAAAAACAGAGCCTTCAGCGCGACCCTTCAGAGCGACCCTTCAGAGCGGTGCTTTGCCGAATCAGAACACTGACATAGAAAAAGATGGTGACGACAGCGATCGCGCTGAACCTGTCTGCGACCGTCCTTATCGAATCCCCTCGGGAGCATAACAAACGAGTATCGAGCCCCTCACGGGCCTGCTATCCGGGTCACCTGTTGCGTGGAAACACGTAAAAACATAATCAAATTAAAATCTACAGACGCTCAACACCAAAACCGGTTTGTCCGGAAAACGATACGCCGATTTATAGCCCCATTTTGAAATGGCGAACAGTGCGAGGCCACTTCGAGGTTGAATGACGGCTTTGGGGGCCGACTCTCTGTCGTTCACCTGCCGCACCTGAACGGCGGTTATTGAATCGTTAACGTTCCGATGACGCGGCAACTGCTACTCCCAAATTCGACCAGCTTCGGTCATGCTCAGCGCAAAAGAAAACCCGCCGAAGCGGGTTTCCTCGTCGGTAATTTCGTCTTCTTGATTATTTTTTTGCTTTCTTGTGATGTATGAAAGTAGGCAGCTTTATTTTCACAGGCGAAACGAAACTGAAACAGAACTGTCTCCTCTCTATTTCGCCAGGCCGGGCTCAAACCGGCGAGCTGGCAGTGGCCGCCTTCGCTTTGGCCGGCAGAAAGAACCAGGCGTAGATTCCGAGACCGATCGCAAGCGGGCCCGAAATTAGGTAGGGCGCGTTGGGGCCCAAGTGCTCGAGGGCCATTCCCGCCCACAAATGAGAAAGTACTGCGCCGATACTCATCACTGCTCCCAAGACCGTCTGGCCGGTGGCGCGTAAGCGATCGGGAACCTCCCCTTCGACGTAGAGCTGCATGCCGATAATAAGCCCGACCACCACGACGCCGTGGAGGAGCTGGATACCGAAAATCCAAAAAAGGCCCGGCGCCAGAGCGGACATCAACCACCGCGCACCGTCGCAGGCGATGCCAGCCGCGATCAGCCCGCGCGCACCCACCCGGCGGAGACCGGCGCCAGCGTAGTAGATCAGCGGAATCTCGAGGAGAAGCATCGGAATCCATAGACGGCTCACCGTTTCGATGCTGCCTCCTCGCTCGGCGACGAAGACCGGGAAGAACACGATCGGACCCGACAATAATCCGAAAGCGAAGAAGGCCAACACCAGCAACCGCACGTAGGACGACTGCCGCAGAAGTACGCCCAGGTCTTCGCGCTTGGCGCGCACGGAGATCGCTTCAGAAGAGGGTACCCAAAACAGCACCAAGGCCGCGCTGAGGCACAAGGTCGCAGCGGCATGGAAGATCAATTCCAGTCCACGGGTGCTTCCGACCAACGACGCGTCGCCTCCCATCCAAGCGAGCAGGGCGGGAAATGCGAGGATCATCGCCAGGTAACCAACGGTGCCCCAGACCCGCACGCGTCCAAAGCGCGCCGCGCCTCCCTTGCCCAACACAGCAAAGGAAAGCGACGACGCCACCGCCATGGCCGGTGCAGCAAAGGCAGACAAAAAAGCTAAACACAACAGCAACACTGGAAAGCTCGATGCGTGTGGAACGAGAAAGTATCCCAGTGCTGAACCGGAAGCGAGCAGAAACAGGGCGCCGCGACGTCGCCCGTTTCTATCAGCCCATTGCCCCCAGAATGGTGAAGCAACGATCCCCATCAACGGATGCATGGCGAGGGCGAGCCCCAGCTGGGTACCCGTCAAACCGGCGTTCTCTTGAAAGTAGAGACTCAGGTAGGGAAAAATAACCCCGAGCCCGGCCATGTAGAGGAACCAGAAGACCGCGATGGGGACGACGCCGGGGCTCATGGGCCTGTGGTGATGGCACATATTCTTAGCGAAACCTGCAAGGTTATTGGAGTCGGGCCGGGTGACAATCCGGCGCCTTGCAGCCATTTTTTCGGAAAAGGGAATCTCTTAAGGGCATTAATTTTGCCTGATGCCGAATTCGATGATTTCTTGGGTGTTCTTAAGTTTTACCATGCTATGTAGCAATCTGCTTACAGGTGTTGCACTTGACTTGGAAATCTAATTGCTTTTTTCATTACTAGGGTCTGTTGAACTTTCAGGAGAGGATTAAAGGCGGCATGATGACTCGCTAAGATTTGGTTTCGGCAAAAACTAAAAAACAAGGAGTCAAACATGCCACGAACAATGCTAACAGATGGGTTCTGGGAGAAGCTATCGGAGCTGATGCGGGAAACGGGTCGTGTTTACAATAAACCCGAACATCGATTGACCGTAGAAGGGATCTTGTATCGAATGAGGACGGGCTGTCCGTGGCGCGATTTACCTGAGGATTTCGGCAATTGGAGTGCGGTATTTCGTCGCTTTAACTGGTGGTCACGCAAAGGCATTTTGCAGGTTATTTTCAGCCAGATATCGCAAGAAACAGACCTGGAGTGGTTGTTCATTGATGGGAGTATTGTTCGTGCGCATCAACATAGTACGGGCGCAGCAACCCCGAATGCTGAGGCCATCGGCAAAAGCCGAGGAGGTAACACCACGAAGATCCCTCTTGCGGTTGATAGTTACGGGCTGCCCGTGCACTTTGAATTAACGGGTGGGCAAGTTCATGACGTCGCTTGCGCTGAGCAGTTAATTATTGGCGCGCCCCCGTCTGAGTACACCATTGGCGATAA
>JBLFWZ010000061.1:0-18339 GCA_047611905.1 Gammaproteobacteria bacterium
TAAACTCTTCAATACCATTCATGGACAGTCGCTGAAAACCGCATAACAGGATCTTCAAACTACCGCTCTCCAGACTCATTTATGGATTGGAATATACTGCCCTGAATTATTCATCGCACAGAATTTACGATACTCAGGCGTTTGCCATGCCTGGCATCTGAAACAAACTGTTTGGAAGGCGTCGTTCGCGCTACAAAGTGAAAGACGTTCGCTAGAGTTTGAATGACGTACCGTGGTCAATCGGCATTCTAAGAATGCTTGGCCTACGATCTGTACCGACTTGTAAGCGCAAGGGCTCGGCGGTCTGAACTGATGTGCCATAACATTGCATAAATTTATAAGCGAGGCGTGCAAATGACTTTTAAACTAGATCTAGAATTCGCTGCCGTGTTTGCGCCGTTCGCCGACGCTTTAGCATCGGCTCCTTTGCCTGCAGTGGGTGATATCGAAACGCGCCGCGAAACGTTTGAAGCGTTTCAACGGAAAATGCACGATCAGCTGCCTATGCCTAGCGACGTTGTGATCAAAGATTTCGAAGTCGCCACCGAAGATGGCGCTAGGTTGTTGCTGCGCTGGTATGCCAAAGAGGGCAGTTTGCCTGGATCGGCGGTGTACTACGTTCACGGCGGCGGCATGATTTTGAGTAACGTATCCATATACGACCGACCGGTCTCGCGCTACGTATCCACAAGCGGTGTGCCGTTTTTGTCTGTGGAGTATCGATATGCTCCCGAACATCCGCACCCGGTCCCGGTTGAAGACTGTTACGCGGGGCTGTCCTGGCTAGTCGAACACGCCGACGAGTTAGGCGTCGACCCGGCTCGAATTGCGGTCATGGGTGACAGCGGCGGCGGCGGCGTTGCGGCCGGATTGGCTATCGTCTCACGCGATCGGCCAGGGCCAAAGCTTGCCAAACAAATTCTTATTTATCCGATGCTAGACGACAGGAACTTGAAGCCCGATCCGAATATCGTGCCCTTTATGGTTTGGTCCTATGAAGATAATTTGACAGGCTGGCGTGCCCTTCTCGGGGAGGCGATCGGCAGTCCTGATGCGAGCGAGTACGCGGCGCCGGCTAGACTGGCCGATCCGAGCGGGCTCCCACCTGCCTACATAGAGGTTGGGGAACTCGACATTTTCCGGGAGGAGGACGTCGAATATGCGCGACGATTGGCCGGCGCGGGTGTTAGTACTGAATTGCATGTACGCCCCGGCGTACCGCACGCGTGGGAGGTGTTTGCCCCGGGCATCGATGTGTCAGTGCGCTCGTACGCCGATCGTATTCGCACTATCCAGGATCTATAACTGACCTGGATGAGGAACTTTAGATTAGGCATTGAATGAGCAGGACGGACAAACTCTGGAATACTTTATTGATGCTTGCGCCGCACGGCACCCAATGTCATTTTCTCAAGCAAGGGTAACGAGGCAGTCGCCTATTATTTGATATCGATTCCTTGAGCGCGGCTTTCCCAGGGTGGTAGCTATTGCCGACGCCGTCCCCGCAGTGAGGGCTTTACGCGCGTCTCTCGCAATTCGGATAACATTGCCATGAAGGTGGATAACTCTTCATAGAGGCCGCGAATAATCCGCATAGTCGCTTTATCCAAGGATACTAGAGCGCAATCGAGAACCAACTTCGGGGCGAAAATTAATTACGCATAATAGGAAGACGCTGTTTGGTCAGGTTCAGCGCAATGCGGTCGCGTTAATAAGCCTTGCAATTGCCCTATCCCGTCTCTGGTATACGACTTGGCGAAATGAAAAAACTGAAGATAATCGAAATCAACGGATCGCCGCATTCGAAATACTCCTAAAACTGAATGAGCTACAGCAAATCGTATTTCATCGTCGATACGACAAAGATCTCCCCGATAAAGGGAATCCTCGCGCTGGCTGGGCGGTCGCATTAACGATTCGAGACCTTTCTCAGATTTTGCACGCTCCGCTACCAGAACATTCAAGTAATTTAATTTTCGTGCGGAAAGATAATTGGAATGATCTGGGCGCCGGCCAGACCAACGTCGACGCGGTGCTCGCCGCAATTGACGACGTGCGGAACGAAACGCTTCAATTGATTAATTCGCTAGAATAACGTCATGGGGTTTATCGGTCGCGACGGAACGTGAGACGTAAAAGAATAGCCAGCTAACGTTCGCCTGCTAAGCCTATGGGATATAACTTAGTCATGATGTCACCAACACAGGTTCCTGTTGTAGCTAATTGGCGGGTAGCTGAGTCATTTTGGTTTGCGCTGCGTCGATTCTCACCGCCTTTTGGGCAAACCTTACACGAATACCTCGCACACAATACTCGTCGAAGTTGTGCAGATGCGCATTAAATCTAGCTGGCTCCTCATTGCCATCTTGCTGGTTTTTCTACGACCAGTGGGTGCTCAAGACGCGTCCCTGGAGAAATTGACGTCGACCAGCGTGAAGAAACTATTATTTTTAACAAGCGTGCACGAACGCACGTGGGGGATAAGCCACGCCAAGAGCTGGAACATCGACCAAGGTAAAGGGAAGATTTTCTGGACGTTTCCAAACGGGCGTATTGTTGAGGCGCCAGTGCAAATTGTCGGTACATACGATCCGCAAACAAGCACTTTTCTGTGGAGTTGGGCGAATCATTCGATACTAAGTTCGATGCAAACCAGCGCAAGCCACGTGCGTGAATACGGCAACACACACGGTATCGGAAGATTCACGACCAATCTGATTAAAATTTCGGAACACGAAGCGTGGCGGCTTACTGCAACTGCAACTCATCTCGCGAAAGCGAAGGGCGCTTACCGTGCACAAGCCGGTGGGGCTGTCGTTTTCGTGACCTTCGGCAACGTTAAGGTAAGCAATAATCAACCTTGACGAAGTCCGAGCGCTGACAGCGTCGCGCCGAACAATATTACTTGTCACTCTCAAACCGAGGCACTAGCTGGGCGTGGTTTACCGGGACCGTCGAAACTCGACTTAATCCCAGCCTTAGTCGAACGCGGCAAAACACGAGCGGCTTGGTTTTATTCGCAGCTGGACGAACAGCTAGGGAAAACGGAGTACTTAGGATCTAACCAATACAGCGTTGCCGATATCACGACCCAATGCGCCGTTGATTTCGGTAACGCGGTGGCGTTAGGGATCCCGGACAATTGCACGAACGTGCAACGATGGCATAAGGTGGTAGGCGCGCGCGCAAGTGCTGGCGCCTAGTTGATCTTCCGACGGTAGCAAACCGCGCTGCGATCACAGCGCGGTTTTTTTCACCTGAATTTATGCGGCGATTGTTTCCGAGGTCTTCCAGCGCTTCAGCTCGGGGATCACTAGCTCACCGAACGTTCTGACCGAACGTTCAGTAACCTCCCACGGCGTTCCTGCAAAGCGCATGGCTAAGAGGATGTCGTAGTCGCCGAGCGCGTCGCGGCGCGCTTGAATTTTCTCCAAGATTTGCTCCGGAGTACCCCACGTTTGGGCTGCCAAGTAATCATTTGCGATTGTTTCCTGGCCGGCAGCAGCAAGTAATTTCGCTGCTTCGCCATACTCCGCGTAGCCTTCCATCGCCGAGAAGTGATCGCTTAGCATCTCGTAGTGCTGCATCAAGCTCACTAAGTAACCGCGGATGTGCCGATCGGCGTTTTCAGCGGCCCGATCAGCATTCGTATCGCACACGCAAAAATCGACAAAAAATGGGATCGGCGGTGCCATGTTGTGCATTTTGAGAAATTGCGTCGTATACGCATCGACTTCTTGCTTGTGTACTTCGATTGGTTTGTACGCAAACTGCATCATCTTTAAGCCAAGGTTCGCCGCCTCAATGACAGAATCCATCGACATCGCGACTTGCGCCGTACGTCCTTTAAAACTTGCTTTAGGGCGCGGACGGATTTTTGCTTGCGGTTGTGTGTAATGTTTACCGCTGTGTGCTTCCATCACGCCTGTTTCCAACGCGTTAAGAATCATCGGCGTCGCCTCATCGAAGCGTTCGCGAGACTCGTCCATCGATACGCCTGTCTGCGCGTACTCTAGTCGGGATAAGCCACGACCCAGTCCGAGAACCAATCTCCCGCCACTGAGATTGTCTAGTAGTGCTGCCTTTTCGGCGACCCGCAAGGGCTGAGAATTCCACGGTACGATCACCGCACCGGTCATTAATTTAATGCGTGTCGTTTTGGCTGCGAGATGTGCAAGGTAGACGAAATTGTCAGGGCAAGCGGCGTAATCTTCAAAGTGATGCTCGACCATGGAGACGATATCGAAGCCGACTTCTTCGGCGATTAACGCTGCGGCTATTTCTTCTTCGTAAACTTGTTCGTCCGACATCCCGTCGTAACCAAAGCTTTGGGCGATTTGACAAAGGCCAATTTGGATCATAGTTCACCTCGTGAGTTTGTGAGCGGGCTGCTGACAACGTATTACACCCGAAGCATAGTCGTTCATCAAATCGCGTGCGAGCATAAAAACGACGAGCGCTATTGTTATCATGCGATCAAGGGTGTGGTTAGGTTTGCGGTGCAGTAGATTTGCCGATGTATAGCGCAGGATGTTGCTCATGGCCTTGGAAGCAACAGCACGTATAGCGGATCGTGGTTTCGCTGGATTCCTTTTCCATTGTGTCGCGACCGAACGGGTTGTCTTCGCACCAATGTATTTAGATACCCAACCAATGCGGAGCGGGTCATTCACGTCAGCGCCGAAATGGCTGGATCGATAAACTGCGCAAACGAGTATCTTTCACCGGTCACAGAGTTTGATCAATCCAGGTTTCAAACCACATTTTTGTCGTGGAATTGTGTGCTCGCGACGCAATAAAAAACAATTTTTGATGACGATAGACAGGCTTCGGTTACGAACGATCGCTCTCCTAGTGCGGTTGGCAGTTCGGGATGTAGTGAAATGCGAGGATTGTTCGAAACTAATGACGATCGAGAATCAGAGGATTACTTTAGCGCGATGTTAGGATCGAATAAAATGAATCACATAATGCTTAGTTACTGAGCAACATGCGAACTTGTTCGATTTCGTTTTTTGCTTGGTGAATAATCTCAATACTTAGCTTTGGCGTAAGTCCGTTACCAGCAAGTTTTCGAAATGCCGGGAGCTCATCCATCGGCGGAATTTTTGGCATTTGAGGCGTGCCGATGAAACTATGTAGTTGAGCGATCATCACGAGGTCTGCGTAGTCGGCAATGCCGGCGGAATCGCGACACCAGTCGTCGGCGTGTTCCGCCGCTTGGATCAGGCTGTTCGGGAAATTCCATTTTTCCAAGATCATCGCGCCAACGCGGGACCGGTGCATTTCTAGAAACGTCTCGAGCGCCACTGGGTCTTCGGTGAGTTCGGCCGTATTGTGCGCGTATGATAGTAGCGGCAGGGCACCGATATCATGCAGTAGTCCAGCGAGCAGCGCTTGTTCAGGTTCAAGCGTCTTTGTTTTTACCGCGAGGACGAAACATATTGACGCAACTTCGGTACTGTGTCGCCATAAGACTCCCATGCGTTTGTTAAGCAGCGGCGAGTTTGTACTAAATAGTTCGTTCACGGCGAAGCTCGATATCAACTGGCGGGTTGTTTTAAGCCCTAGGCGAACGACCGCCTTGTCGCATCGGTCTGTTGGTGCTTGGCCCCTATACATAGGGCTATTCGCCGCGCGGATCAGTTTCGCGGCGATGGCAGGATCTGCGTTGATGGTGCGCGCGAGATTTTCGACATTGGCATCGTCGCGATCGATCAGCTGACAGACCTTCATCGCCACGGCTGGCAGACTCGGTAGGGATAATTTGCCGCTCAATAGATCACTGTGTTGTTGCCACAGCACGTCAGAACTCAGCTCTTCGTCTTCGCTGCCAAATTCTTCAATTCCGTAGTGCGAGCCAGTGACCAAGTCGTTCAGATCGGCTAACGAAGAAGTGTCGATGCGCAGGTATTTAATCGCCGATTTCGCTGTAGCCGTGTATTTGCGAGGCTTAAGTTGGGCCAACGGTCGGCGCGCTTGTTCGCTACCCCCTTCGATCAGCTTTGTGGCACCGTCCATCGCGACGAGCTCGACGGTTCCCTCTATCAGGCAGATCACCCAGTGGTCGGTTGCGTCACGCTCAAACAGGCAAAACTTGGCGCTAGCGTGCTCCACATTTGATTTCGACGATAAAATAATAATTTGATCGTCTTCTAGCTCGCGAAACGGTTCAAATCGTCGAATGGCCTCTGGCGTGGCGCAAACGGATGCCGAAGGTTGTGGTGCACGTTGTTTGAGTTGAACCATAGTGGGTTATATCGGAACTTGCCCGAAGGATCTTTAACAGCGGGCACCAAAACTAGGGGCGACTAGGAAGCGCCCCCAGAAGGTCTCCATTGACGCCGAGCGACGCCGCTCGATTTCGGATGCACTAGCATGCCAGTTAGCCGATACTGCAGGTGTGGCGCAGCCCCGTCTGATAGGACCAAGCGAGAATCGTTAATGCAATTGAATGAATCGCCGACCAAAATGCGTTGGCAAATTATCGCGCTGGTCTTCTTGATCTACATGTTGATGTTCATTGATCGCATCAATATTTCGATAGCCGCGAAGTTCATCATGCCCGAATACGGACTTACCCAAGTCGAGTTCGGCTGGATTTTTAGTTCGTTCGTGCTCGGCTACGCGCTAGCGCAGATCCCCGGCGGTTGGCTTGGTGACCGTTACGGACCCCGGCGGATCATGACCTGGGCGATAATTTGGTGGTCGGTGTTTACAGCGGTTACCGCACTAGCCGGCGAATTATTTCTCGCTTCAATCATTGGCGTCGTCGGATCGTTTGCGTTCATAAGGGTACTCACCGGCCTCGGTGAAGCCGCAGCACCGCCGAATGGCAATCGCATCGTTGCAAATTGGGCCGCACCTCGAGAGAGAGCGTTTGCGCTCGGCTTAGCACTTAGCGGCACGTCCCTTGGCGCTGCGTTGACGCCGCCGCTCATCGTCTGGATCATGGTTACATGGGGTTGGCGCGAAGCGTTTTACGTATCCGGCGCGGCCGGAATACTCGTTGCTCTGCTGTGGTATTGGTTGAGTACCGATGGCCCCGCAGAGCATCCAAGGGTAAACGCCGCGGAGCTCAAATTCATTCAGGCCGGCTCCGAGCAAACCGCTGCAGTACCACACGGACCAACACCGTGGCGCAAGCTCCTCGGGGCGCGCGACTTATTGCTTCTCACCGCCGCCTACTTTGTGCTGGGTTACATCGTGTATTTCTATTTCGCGTGGTTCTACCTCTATTTAGTGGATGAGCGCGGATTCTCGCTCGAGAGTGGGGGCTTCTATACGATGGCACCGTTTCTAACCTGCGCGGTGGCGGGTCCGTTTGGTGGATGGTTGAGCGACCTGTTATGCCTTCGATATGGTAAGCGCTTGGGTAGGTGCGGCCTTGGATTCGCGAGCATGATGGGCACCGGAATATTGTTGCTAATCGGCGCCGCGACCGAGGACTCCCTGATGGCTGTGGTGTTGCTGTCTGCAAGTTTAGGAACTTTATATCTTTCCCTATCGCCGTTTTGGGCTGTTACGATCGATCTCACGAGAACTTATGCCGGTACCGCTTCGGGATTTATGAATATGGGCGGGAATTTAGGCGGGACTATTTCTCCGACAATTACGCCGTACATTGCACAGAACTACGACTGGTCGACTTCGATTTACGTTATGGGTGTATTGAGTATTATCGGCAGCTTGTGTTGGTTGGGGATACATCCTGAACGAGAAATTGATTTTGGCGATGTGCAAACACCGTGATGGGCCTCGTTACCACTGGGGTCGCTCGAACGAGGTGAACAAATTGCCCCGTGCCGCAATGAGGTGGCCCGCAATTTTCAGTTTCGCTATAGCCGGTTTTACGGCCCGTTCAATGTTGAGTTTTGCATTCCTAAAACTCACCTCAGCCGTCTAACAAATAAGGCTACGGCGATCTCCCTTGTTTCGATAGGACTTAATACGCGGCAACAACACCGGTGGCGATATTCTCAAGATTAGCATCAACTTCTGTATCCGGGCAGCACGGCGAAAGTAAGACGAGGCGCGCGCCGGCGTCAATATATTCGTTCAATCGCGCTTTGCAATCGTCGGGATTGCCAGCTAATGCATACTTATGAACAAGTTCGCTGAAATCTTGCGCGTATTGCTTGCTTAAGGTTGCGGCAGCCATCTCGACCGCTTTTTTACGGTCTTCATGTACTGTCGTGAAAATAAACATACCGGGCTTGAAATCGGATAAATCACGGCCAATTTCCTCGCCAAATTGCTTGATTTTCGTAATGCTTTCTGCGAGTTGCTCCGGCGTATACATATACGGCAGCCATCCGTCACCAAAGCGAGCCGCACGCCGCATGGCAACTTCTTTGCGCCCGGAAATCCAGATCGGCGGGCGCGGTTTTTGGATCGGCATTGGCTTAAGGCTGAAATCGTCCAAGGTGGTATAGCGACCTTCATAAGTTACATTTGTCCCAGACCAGACTCTTTCTAAGACTTCCAGCGAATCGTCGGTGCGCGAACCCCGCTGTTTTACTGGGATACCACAGGCGACAAATTCTTTTGGGTATTCACCGCCGACGCCGACGCCAAGCATGAAACGCCCGTTTGAAGCAGCATCCAGGGCCGCGCCCATTTTCGCTAACAAGGCCGGCGGATAGAGAGGCAGTAATGTGATTGAGCTCATCAGCTTGATTTTTTCGGTCGCCCCGGCCGCCACCGATAGTGAGACGATGCCATTTGCCGTGTCGCCATGAAATGTGACATGTTCGCCGCATGCGAGTATGTCGTAGCCGAGTGCCTCGATTCGTTTCGCCATGCTGGCCACATTAAAGGGCGAGCGAAGCGTCGTGCCGAATTGAATTTTGTCGTTATTCATTTGTTCCTCACTTGTTGCGATTGATTAGTCGACGTGCCCGCAGCGCTTTGCCTCGTCATCCATCACTACGGCAACGCGGCCGATTGCACGTCGCGACAGCACTTCGTCCATCGCCGTGCGAAAATTCGGCAAGGTAAACGTCGCAGCGATTTCTGGTTTAATACCGCCGTCTTCAAACCAGCGAAATAATTTATCCATGGTTGCGCGCATTAAACCTTCGTATTTGTAGCGCTCGTCCTTCGGCGACCATCCGAAGTACAAGCCCATGTTCAATCCGCAAACAGACAGGTTTTTAACCAGCAAGATATTGGCCGGAATTTGCGGAATATCACCGCTGGCGAATCCAACCGGCATGATCCGTCCCTCTGGCGCCATACAACGTAGCGATTGATTAAATACCTCTCCACCAACCGGATCATAGACACAATCGACGCCCAGGCCTTCGGTAATACTGAGTACGGCATCGCGAAAATCGGTTTCGGCGTAGTTGATTAAACGGTCAGCGCCGTGCGCCGATGCCGCGTCCAGCTTCGCTTGCGTGCTTGCGGTTGCGATAACGGTGGCGCCCAGAATTTTACCGATCTCGATAGCCGCGAGACCGACGCCACCGCCGGCGCCATGCACGAGCAGGGTCTGACCTTGCTGGACGTCCAGTAGGCGCGGCCATGTTAAAGCAGCGCATGTTGTCGCATAGGAATTCGTTAAGCCGACGGCGCGCACAAACTCTAGCGAATCGGGCAGGCTGAAGGTATTGACCTCTTTGGCGATGGCTTCTTGCGCGAGGCCTCCCCAATCAAGGACCGTGACGACCCGATCTCCGACTTTAAATCTATCCGCGTTAGGCCCTACTTCCATTACGATCCCTGCGACTTCGGTGCCGGGAACAAATGGCAGCGGCGGTTTACGCTGGTACTTGCCCTGCACGACTAGGCTCATAGCAAAGCCGATGCCAACGGCTTGAACCTTAATCTTGAGTTCCCGGTCACCCACTTGCGGTGACGCTTGCTCGGTTACTACGAGTGTGTCGAATGTTGTCCAGTCGGATACCAATACCGCTTGCATAACTGCCTCTATTTAGTTGGATCGGCGTTTAGACCTGGGGAACGGGTGATTGCGGGTAATTTACTTGATGTTTTGAGTGAGTGCGGCAAGGTCGACGCTGTGTCCAACCATCAAATCCTCACGGGCTAGGAACTTCGGCTTCACGAACCAGACCAGCATCGGCAACACGACCAGCGAAAGCACCATATTAATGAGCATTACTGCGACTAACAGCAAACCCATATCAGCCATGAACTTTAAGTCCGACAGAAAATACCAGGGCATGATCCCAATAAGCATAATGGTCGCGGTAAACATGATCGCCTTGCCGGTTGTTGTAAGTGCCGCGTTGATCGCTTTTTTGATATCTTGGTTTTGGGTAGTGAATTCTTCGCAAATTCTAGACAACAGATAGATACCGTAATCGATACCGACGCCAACGCCGATAACGGCAACGATCCCAGCATTAATATCAAGACCAATTCCAAGCAAGTGAATCGCCGCAACGAGCATGAGATTCGATAAATTGACCGGTATTAACAGAATAAATGCGGCGACAAACGAGCGGTAGGCGAATGCGGCGATGAGTAACACAGCAACATTAACCATTCCCATGATAATCCAATGATAGCGTTCTACGACGTTATTCACGGCTTGTTGCAACGCGATCACACCGGTCCCAAGTCGTACGCGAAATTTTGGATGATCCGCACCCACCTCGGCGATCGCGCGTTCCGCGTTTGCTAGAGCAAGGTCCACGGTTTCTTGTTTGTTGTCTTTATACCAAAGCGTCACGGTGGAGTGTTGAAATAGAAAATCGGCAACATGGCCGAAATTCACGGTGTTATTTCCTAAAGTAACTGCAAACGCGGCGGCGTAAATTGCTTCTCGAGACAGATCGAGTTCTTGCCACTTCGGATTGCCGCCGGAAAATAGCCGGTTAACTTCTTTCATATAATCCGTAAATGTTAACGTCGCGCGCGGCGGTAATACCGGATCGGATTCGAGAATTCGCTGCAATTTAGAAGCGACTTCCACAACACCAGGTGTTCGCGCAACGGGGTTTTCGAGATCTTGTTCTTTCGCCTCGAGAATAATCTCCAATGTATTCGTGCCCGGAAAGTGCGCATTAATTGCTCGTACGGCAGTATTGAATTCAGATTCGTGCCAGAGCAGATTACTCCCTTCGACCGGGTTGCCAATTTTAACTTGGGTGTTTAAGTAGATCGCAAATATGCTCACAATAGTGACGACCACTGCAGTCGTATTCGCCGCCTTTCCATACGTAATAGACGAAATGCGGTTGAGTAGCTTTTCCTGGACCTGATGGATACCGCTCGACTTTTTGCTGGTGCCAACGATCATCTCAATATTTTTCGGCACGGGTAGGTAGGACAGTAAGATGGAGCACAGGAAAACACCGGTCGGAATAATCCAAAGCGCCCACATGCCACAGAAAATGGCGTGATTCTCCATCGATTTTATGGGTGCGATGGCGATGAAAATAATCCCACAGACGTCGGTGAGAATGCCTAGGATCGACGGCGCCATCATGATCCCCATGGTGAGTTCTGCGGCCTTACGCCTATCGCTTAAGTGCGTGAGGATTTCGTAATAGCGTTCGGTGTATTGGACGCAGTGCGAAAACGAACGTGCAACCAGCAACAGAGGTACGATCATCAACAGCGGTTCAATCGGGCGTTCGACCAAGCCGATGAAGCCGAATCCCCAAATACCTGCGACTAAGGCGCAGACGATCGGTGTGATGACCCCCGCGAGATTGCGCATGTAGAAAATTAGCGCGATCATTAAAGCGCCGACCGTCACAGCAAATATTTTGTAAGTTTGTTTTTGTAGTTTGTAAACCCAACCCGTTAGCGCCGGTTGGCCAGTGAGGTAGATTTCGTGTTTGTCGTCGCGTGCCTCCTCAATCAGATTCTGGGCAAATGCAAACGCTTCGCCGTAATCGATTTTATCGAGAAAGGTTGCGAGAATTAGGGTTGCTGTTTCATCGCGCGATATAAAAAATGTTTGCGCGTTGGTCGATACACCGACTCGCCGCTTGAATTCCGCCACTTCTGCTGGGGTTTTCGGCGGCTCGTTGTCCATTAACGGCTGCGCGGTAATCCCGAACGGCGTGGCTTCTGCGTAGCGTAGTTTTTCCGTCGCAATGGAAATAATCTGGTCGTGATCCATGGCCGGCGCGAGATCGATGTCCCGAGTTATTTTCCAAACCTTCTTTAGCGTGTCCGCATGATAAATTTCACCGTCTATGCGTTTGACCATGATCGCAATTGTCAGCGGGTTACCGAAATTTCGATGGTCGAAATAGACCTGCACATAAGGATCGTCCTGGGGAAGTAGGTCGTTGAATACTGTGCGGATATCTATTTTTGGAAAGCCCGTCATGAAGAACAGCGTAATTATCACGAACGCGACGCTAACGGCCGCTCTGTGTTCCATAACGAAATGGGCTAAACGGAATCTCATTGTGTCGTCGTCCTTTTAAACCAAGCCGCCGACGCGCCTTGGCCGTTTATAAGCGAGCCTTAAAGCCCGATAAGCTTGGCGTAACGTTCTCGGTGATACAGAGCGTCGCCGAGTATTTGCTGGACGACTCGCGCTCTTTTTAGAAACAACCCGATATCTGCTGCGTCGGTCATGCCGATTCCGCCGTGCATTTGCACGGCTTCGTTGGTGACGAGTTCGAGCATGTCGCAGGCTTTGGCTTTAGCGATGCTGGCGAGTTGCGCGGATTGCGCGCCACCAAGATCGATCTCTTCCAGCGCCGCATACGTCGACGATCGCGTTAGTTCAATTTCGCAATACATTTCTGCAGCGCGATGCTTCAAGGCCTGAAACGAGCCAATCGGGGCTCCGAATTGTTCGCGCACTTTGAGGTATTCGATTGTTCGATCGAAAGCTTCGATTCCAGTGCCAAGCATTTCTGCGGCCAGTGCGGAGCGCGCGCCGTCCAAGACGGGATCGAGAACATTAAATGCGTTACCGATGGTTCCGATAAGTTCTGCTCGTACATTCGAAAACTCGATGTTCGCGGCGTTGCGCCCGTCCACCAGGATTGTGCGCTTTCGATCGACGCCCGCAGCATTTGAATCAACGAGAAATAAACTGACACCGTCGTGGTCAGTCGTTTCTCCGTGGTTGCGCGCGACGACGATCAGGCGGTCCGCGACATGACCGTCAAGGACGAAAGTCTTTTTGCCATTTAAAATATAGTTCGCGTCTTGGTGGACAGCACGGGTGGCGATCTGCGTGGGTGCATGGCGAGTCGATTCTTCATGGGCGAGCGCGAGCAATAGATCACCGCTCGCGACTTTACCTAATAGGTCGTTCTGTTGAGCGTCGTTGCCGGCCAAGGCAATAATTCGCGCACCAAGCAGGACGGTCGACACCAGCGGTGAGGCGGCCAATGTGCGTCCCGATTGCTCCATGATGATGCCGAGAGCTGTGTAGCCGAATCCAATTCCGCCGTGTGCTTCGTCGATCAAGATACCGGCCCAGCCCATGTCGGCCATAGCACGCCATTTATCGCGGTCGAAGCCTAGGTCGTCAATTTCGTCGCGCAGTTTGCGCTGCACGTCGATAGGTAATTGTTCGTCGAAAAATCGGTTTGCCGTATCGCGCAGTAATTCGAAATCTTCTGGTGTTAGTTCGCTCATCGAGTTAGTCCGGTAATCCTAGTACGCGTTTAGCAATGACGTTTAGCTGTACTTCCGACGTTCCACCTTCAATGGAATTCCCCTTAGAGCGCAGCCACGAGCGACACAAGGATAAATCGAGATCTTCGAATTCATCTCCCTCCCACCCGAGTCCGGCACTGCCAGCGCACTTCATCAGAATTTCTAGTTTTCGCTTGTTTTGCTCCGTGCCGTAATACTTGAGCATTGAGGCGATGCCAGCGGCGGCATCGCCGCCACCCATTGCGCGCTTGGATGTGAGTTCAAACGCGCGATCGTTTATCAGTTGGCGCGACAATAATTCGCGCAGCATTGGATCGTTAATGCGGCCTTCAGAGTCGCCAGCATAATTGCGCGCCATATCTTCAAGCGACGGGAGTCGGCTGCCACCGCGCGCGCCTAGCTGAGATATCATGCTGCGTTCGTGCCCGAGCAATTGTTTTGCAATTGCCCAACCCGCGTTTAGTTCACCGATGCGCTGTGATTTCGGTACTTTGACGTTATCGAAGAAGGTCTCGCAAAATGCCGAAGCCCCGCTTATCAATTTAATGGGTCGAACTTCCACCCCTGGACTTTTCATATCGAACAGCAGAAAGCTGATCCCGGCGTGTTTCACCGAAGTGTCCGTGCGCACCAGACAGAAAATCCAATCGGCGTGATGGGCGTAAGAAGTCCACACTTTTTGGCCGTTGACGAGGTAGTGGTCGCCCTTATCTTCGGCGCGGGTTTGCAGGCTTGCCAAATCCGATCCGGCGCCAGGTTCGCTATAACCCTGACACCACCAAATCTCACCACGTACGATCGGCGGTAGGTAGCGATCTTTTTCTTCTTCCGTGCCGATTTCGAGTAATAGGGGGCCGAGCATGAACAGGCCGAAACTAAATAGCGGAGGTCGGCAATTTAAGCGTTGCATCTCTTCTTTGAGGATCGCGGCTTCCTCTCGATTGAGACCACCACCACCGTATTGTCGTGGCCAATGCGGCGCGGTCCAGCCGCGTTCCACCATGCGTTCCATCCAGATTTTGGATTCCGGGTGCTTAAACACGGGATTCGTGCCGCCCCATACTCTTTCTTCATCAGGCATTGGTGTGCGCATACCAGGGGGGCAGTTTTCTTCTAGCCAGGCACGTGTCTCAGTGCGAAAAGATTCAAGCGTCATCGCGACTTTATCTCCCGGATCCGATCGATTCGAAGGTTTATTATGGGCCTTACTATATTCGATTCTTCGCATCGATGAGAACGCCGCTGGCGCGCCCGATAAGGCCTAGCGTTGTCGCGAAGATCGATGCTGCCGGTTTCCGCGTTCATCCGGGGTAGCGCCACGGCGATGCGGGTTGGTTTGCTTGTTCGTCCAAGGTCCATTGAGGTAGGGCAAAGCCGTCTGAGACTTGCGAAAATACCATCCGGACTCGAGAACCGATGCCAACTTGCTCAATCACTTCTGGGGGTGCAAATCTACCGTCCGACATGACCAGATTTCCGCCGACTCTAAGCGCTTCGTGTTCGCTTGGCTGAGCTTTTTGTGTGTCGAGGTCGACCAGTAATATGAGATACGGTACTTTGCTTTTAAAGGCTGGTTGAATCGCGTGATGTACTTCGCCGTAGGAGTGGACTGCGCCTTTGCCTTCGACCGGCACCCATTCGCTATCGCGTTCACCGGACCACGGACACGCCGTCGTTGGTGGGTAGCGTAGCAACTGGCTTTTGAGACCTCGTTGCAAGCGAAAGTCGCCGGCAGCACAGTACTTGAAAAATTCCTGATTCTCGGCGTCGACGTCGTCGAGCGTGAGCATCATTCCCATGTATTCACCTTGGACTGGCATTTCGTTTCTCCTTAAAGGTGATCTTTCGCCATCACGACGGCTGAGCCGGCACCTGGGTGTGCCCAGCCGAGATTCGCTGTGAGTTCGACGTTTTTAACTTGACGACAACCGCCTTCGGCATAGTCATAGGTGTGTTGACGGAGGCCGTCTGGGCCTAGCGGGCACGAGTCGTCGATTGCGCCGCGAATTTGACGGACGTTTTCGATCACCATGCTCATGCCGTGCGTATAGCCTTCGCAAAGATGGCCACCGGAAGTGTTGTTCGGTCGTTTGCCGCCAAGTTCAATTGTGCCGTTGGAGACGTAGTCGCCGCCGTCACCTTTCTTACAGAAACCGTAATCTTCGAGCTGCAGCATGGTGGTAAACGTGAAGGCGTCGTAGGATCCTGTGACATCAATGTCTTCAGGTCCAACACCCGCGTTCGGCCATAAGATGTCCTTCGCGTAGTGTCCGGCGACCGTCGATATCGGACCATTTTGATAATGCAAATGGATGTCGCCGCGCGGTTTACACACTCTCCCCGCAACCGCTTGAATCACCGCTGGTGGGTTTGGGCAGTCTCTCGCACGTTCAATCCGCGAGACGATGATGCAGGTTGAATTGTCTGTTTCGACACAGCAATCGAGTAGATGTAGAGGTTTGCAAATGACTCTGGAATTTATGACATCTTCGACGCTGTAACGCTGCCGATAAAACGCCTTTGGGTTATTCGACGCGTGCTTACTGTGCGCGACTTTTACCGCGGCAACTTGCTCCGGTGTCGTACCGTAGTCGTACATGTGGCGCATAAATGTCGGCGCGAACATTTGGCCAGCGCTTTGCCAACCATATGCTCGATGATGAATCTGATCGCCAACAATGGGTGCAGCAGAGCGTGCACCCGTGCCACCGATGCGGACTTGCGAGAAACCGTTCATCGCGCGGTAAATGGCGACCGTATTACACATGCCGGCCTCGATCACGCCGATCGCGATGCCAATCAAGCATTCTGTCGACGAGCCGCCACCGTAGATGTCGGTATAAAAATTCAGTCTCATGCCGAGATCGGTGGCGACCTGCGGAGCGAAAGTCGAATCGTTGTTCGAATAGCTCAACATGCCATCGACTTCGCTGATATCCATGCCGGCGTCCTTGATAGCATTACCCACTGCCCAGCTCGCCAATGATCGGGTGGATTGATCGGAACCGCGTCGATAACTGGTTTCACCAATTCCGCAGACAGCGTACTTGCCGCGTAAATGGCGTGGCGCCGAGGTTTCGATATCGCTCGTATTCGACAAGGTCATAACCGTTCTCCCGTAAAGCAATACCTGCAGTCTACATAAAGTACGGTCAGATACACATTTCCAATCTTTATCGGACTAGCCCACAAATGCTCCTCGGGCGCGACTTTATGGCGTCGGGGAAAGGGCTTGTCGTCATCTCGCCTTCGGGCTATGTTCGGCGTCCACATAGGAGAATCTGCATGGCTGGCTTACTTGACGGGATCCGAGTTATTGAAATCGCGACATTCGTGTTTATGCCGAGTGCGGGCACCGTGCTTTCCGATTTTGGCGCCGATGTGATCCACGTGGAACCTCCTGGGATCGGCGATCCTTATCGTATGCTCCATCACATGAAGCCGTTGCCGCAGGGCGATAAGAATTACTGCTGGGATCTCGATAGCCGTAACAAACGGAGCCTCGTTATCGATTTGAAGACCGAAGCGGGCCACGACGTCATCATCGATTTGATCAAGGACGCGGATATCTTAATCACGAACTTCCATCCCTCGGTGCTCGCAGATTTACGCATCACTTACGAACAAATGAGCGAAATTAATCCCCGATTGATCTACGCGCACGGAACGGGTTACGGCGAATTGGGAGAAGAAGTCGAAAAGCCAGGTTACGACGCTACCGCGTGGTGGGCGCGCACCGGCTTGATGGACGCTGTGCGACCAGAAGGTGGTGCACTGGCGATGTCGACGGCGGGAATGGGCGATCATCCGAGTAGCATGACGACTTTCGGCGGGATCGCCCTGGCGCTCTATGCGCGCGAAAAGACCGGCAAGGGGACGAAAATGTCGTCGTCATTGTTAGCCAATGGGGCATGGTCGAACAGTATTCTTATTCAAGCAGCACTGGATGGCTGCAGCACCTATGTGCCGCCAACCCAAACGACAACTTCAAACGCCGTGGTGAACCACTACCAGTGTGCGGACGGCCGGTCGCTGTTTCTCGTGTTGATCAAAGAAGCTGACGAGTTTGGACAGTTATGCGATGCGATCGAGCGGCCGGATATTAAATCCGATCCGCGCTTCGCCGAAATGCAAGAGCGCCGTAAAAACTCACCGGCGCTGGCCGCCATTTTGAGCGAGTGGTTTATGCAACGGCCGTTGGCCGACTGGCAACAAATTCTGGACGACAATGCCATCACGTTTGGTAATATTTCGACGATCGAAGATACGGTTACCGACCAGCAGTTTATCGATAACAACATCTTCGTCGAATTCGCCGATCAGCCGGGACGGAAAGTTGTGAATAGTCCGTTCGAACTCAGAGATTATCCGAAACGTGCGCCGGTTGCCGCGCCCGATCTCGGGCAGCACACGTCCGAAATCTTGCGCGGGCTAGGTTACGACGAAGCGCGTATCGCCGAACTACGCGACACAAAAGTGGTGAGCGGCGCCTAGCCGCGATTTGGCGAGAGGCACCGGGCGAAGGCGCGGCTAACTGTTGAACCGATCGACCTAGTCGCGAGCCTGCGCTCGGGCGAGCGATGGGCGCGCGTAACACGCATCTGCCCAGCGATGCACGTTAGAATAATTTGAGTAATCGAACTTAACCATCTTCAGTAATAACATCACTCCAGACAAGTTGAGATCCGCAATACTGAATTGGTTGCCGACCAACCATTCCTGGTTGTTAAGCGC
>JBLFWZ010000062.1:0-18324 GCA_047611905.1 Gammaproteobacteria bacterium
AATCTCGCTGCATTCGATTGCTCGAGATGAGTAAAAAAAGATCCGATTATCGTTGTCCGCTCGCGAGCCAACTGGCGCAGTCGTCGCTTAAGTTCTTTGTAACAAAGGATTGATATTTCTGCACGTCGGCTTCCGATAAAGTTTCTCGCCAGCGGGCGTTTGTACCTTTATTGATTAAACTGTGCGCGCCACCGACAAACCGAGTGGCCAGACGTGGGGTTAATTGGTCTGCATTCTTTCTCATATAGTCGAACGTGCAGTGCTCGACCATGTTCGGCCAATCTGGTTCGCTGAATTCAAAGCCAAGAAAATTGCTGATCTTACGCATCTCCCCCTCGAGATCTGCCTTCAAGTCATTGAAGTGCAACAACAGTACATTCGATTGCTCGCGAACATCCCACCAAGATTGGATATTGGAAAAAAACGGCCAGGCTGGATATCCGTTTCCGTCTAACCACTGGTGGAAGTATTCAATGACGTCCGGCCCGGGCCGTGCGAACGGCGGACCGATGCGCCCGGGGGTGTCGTTGATCGCCTCATAGACCGAATCCGTATAGGTGCAATGAAATTCATACCAACTCCACAAGGTATCGAGCCCGTCGCGAGCAACATAAAGGTACTTTGCGCGCGGCGACAAACTGATTGCATCGGCCGGCAAATGGGTTTTTATAAAGCGTCTATGTTGCTGCTTCTCGAGTGCCCTATGCACGGCATCTATCGGCGTCGCGCGATAGTCAAGCCAGGGAGAGATTTCCAGTACCGGGATATTCTCTGCGCCCGCGAACACAAACTGCCCGACTATTTGCTGCAACCAAGTCGTGCCCGATTTCGACCAAGTGCCGATCACAATATCTCCGTCACGATAACGAAAATTATCCCAACGAGTGGAATCCATGTGATGGTTCTGCAACTCGCAGGTCTTTGTTAGCTCATCCAGTTTCGTATTATCTGCCACTGTTGCCCCACTAATTTTTGCGTTTAGGTCACGCCGAAGAACGAAAAGCCCACCTAGCTAAGGTGCGGTTTTATCCGCTCACCGAAATCGCGCACTCCGCTGACAAAGTTTGGCCAACTGAACAGCATGCCGTCAATACCCGTTTGTTCCTCGATGCGGTTGATCTTTTCCGCCACCGTAGCGAACGATCCATGAATCACCGGGATCCCCATAAACGCTAAATTCCCTTCGTCGATAGTTTGGTTGAGACCGGCCTTCAGTTGATCGCTAGTGCCGCCTGTGTTGGTATCGAGATTGGCGCTCGTCAGAATATTCTGTAATGCCCCGTTGTCGGCTTGCGCAATAATTTCCTCGCCAATGCGGGCCGCTTGCTCGTCCGTGTCCGCCGCGATAATGTGGAATAACGCGTAAATACCAACGTTGCGCCCTGTTTTCGCTGCCCGTTCATTGATGTCTATAACGCTGGCTTTAAGTTTTTTGACGTCCGTCATTACGAATTGTTGATCGGCGACATCAGCGACAAATTGCTTGCCGCGTGGCGATTGGCCAGCACAAACGATCGGGATCTCGACTTGGGGCTTCGGCAGGCAGCTGCAATCGTCCAATTCAAAATACTTGCTCTTATGGGTCGCGGTGCCGTTGCGCCACAGTTGTCTGAGTATTGATAGATATTCCGCAGCATATTCGTAGCGTTCGACGTAGTAGTCATCACCACGCCACAGTCCCATCTGCACGTATTCGGGTTTGTTCCAGCCGGTGACAATATTGAGACCACATCGACCTCCGCTGATGTCGTCGATCGTCGCTACCATTCGAGCGACGACGGCGGGATGCTGACTGAGCAATGAAATGCTGGGAAACAGTCCGATTTTTTCGGTCGCCGCAGCGATAGCCGCCATCAAGGTAAACGATTCCAAACAAGCGTCCCAATACCCAGTCTCGCCGCCAAATCCACGAAACTTCATCATCGATAAAACAAAATCGAGTCCTTGTTTTTCGGCTTCGACCGAAATCTGCTTGTTGTGCTCGAAGGTAGGTAAATAAACTGGGCTACCAGCAGACGGAATATAACCGTTGCTTCCGTTAGGTAAAAAAACACCGAATTTCATGATTACTAAATCCCGCCGAAATAACTTTCTAATAAATAGGTCGCAGACGCTGATTGTAGTCGTTGGCAGCGGATGGGTCAGGCAGTTTCCCTCTGCGCTCCTCGGGGAACTACGCCACACCTCAACCTGTCCACCTTGAATCCTTTTACGGTAGGCATCGAGTATCGAGCATCGAGCATTGTCAATCCGGATAGCTCAGTCGCTATAGTCGCCCGATCGCTAGGTTGCTAAGATGACTAATTAAGCCGAAATTAAGGATCTGCACCGAATCTAATGCAACCGAATCGTAGTTTTTTATTTACGCCTGGTAATCATTCTCGCCGAGTCGAGAAAGCCTTTACGACGGGCGCCGACGCCGTGATTCTTGATCTCGAAGACGCGGTCGCCGTCGCTGAAAAAGTTGCAACGCGCGCAATCGTCGTCGAAGCATTGCAGAAATCTCGCGTGTGTCGTGGCTACGTCAGGATCAATAGCATCGATACGGAGTACTGCTTCGACGATCTCGAAACAGTCGTCGGCCCCTGGTTGGACGGCATTATGCTGCCTAAAGTGGAGCGTGCCGCGGATCTGCAAGCGGTTGATTGGATGCTCACAAGCCTCGAGCGACGTCACGGCTTGCCGCTTGGTTCGATCGATCTCTTGCCCATTATTGAAACCGCACTCGGCCATGCGAACGCACGCAGCATCGCGGCCAGTAGTGAGAGGCTGAAGCGTCTATCGTTCGGCGGCGGCGACTACACCCGCGACCTAAACATCCAGTGGACGTTTGAAGAACAAGAATTATCGGCGGTGCGCGCGGAAGTAGTCCTCGCCTCACGCCTGGCGAATATAGAAGCCCCGATAGACACGGTGTTCATCCACATTAAGGAACCGGATCATTTCGATCGCTCTGCGCAAAAAGGTCGTGAGTTCGGGTTTCAAGGCAAGCTTTGCATACATCCAGACCAAGTGGCTGCGGCGAATCGCGCGTTTACCCCAAGCGAAGCAGAAACAGTATGGGCACGCAAAATAATTTCGAGTTTCCAAGCAGCCGAAGCCGAAGGCCTTGCTTCCATTCAGGTTGATGGTTATTTCGTTGACTACCCCATTGTCGAGAAAGCGCAACGCATCGTCGACGTATACGACTCGGTGATGAGCAATAGTCCATCGCAGTGAATAGCGCCTCAGGAACACAAGATCAAACCGTTGATGCGGCGGCGTGCTTCGCGGATTTTGTTCACACTTTCGACATCGCCGGTGTTCCTGAGAATGTAGTAGCCCGCGCGAAACTCAGTATTCTCGATGCGTTCGGCATCGGCCTGGCTTCGAAAAACTACGGTTTTGCTAAATGCGCCACGGCTGCGATTAGCGAACTCGGCGGTCCTGGTGACTTTCCAATCATCGGTTCAAACTTGCGCCTGCCCCAACGAGACGCGGCACATCTCAATGGGTTACTCATCCACGGACTCGATTTCGACGACACACATAGTGAAGCAGTCGTGCATACCTCGGCGAGCACCGTGCCGACGATGTTCATTGCGGGACTCGCCCAAGGCGCCAGTGGCGCGCACGCGTTGGCCGCATTTATTATCGGTTCGGAATGCGCGAGTCGCATCGGTGCTGCCGCGCGCGGGGGATTTCATCATAAAGGCTTTCATCCGACCGGCGTGGTCGGCGCTTTTGGGAGTACGTTGTGCGCTGGTTATTTGTATGGCCTCAATCCAACACAGTTGTGCGACGCTCAAGGTATCGTGTTGTCAAAAGCGGCGGGCAGCATGCAATTTTTGGACGACGGCGCCTGGACGAAGCGTAGCCATCCAGGCTGGGCGAGCGTATGCGCGCAGACGGCGGTGGTGATGGCAAAACATGCGTTCTTCGGGCCGCGCGATCCTTATTTTGGCCGCTATGGTTTATTCCCATCCCATACGCAGGCGGATACCGCGATTAATACGCACAAGCTGAGCGCCGATCTGGGTAAGCGTTGGGAGATGCTCAATATCGCGTTTAAACCCTACCCCGCATGTCACATGACGCATGCGTTCGCCGACTCTGCGCTCGCTCTAAAAGAAAAGCATAATTTAAAAATCGAAGATATCGAACGCATTGTGGCTTACGTACATGAAAATGAAATCCCCGTGATCTGCGAACCCGCCGCCAACAAAATTCGCCCGCAAAATTCTTACGACGCTCAGTTCAGTGTGAATTATCTCATTGCCGCCACCTTCGTCCGTGATCGATTCGGCTTAGCAGAATTGGCCGACGATGCGCTAAACGACAAAGAGATTCTGAGTTTATGTGCGAAGACGTCTTATCGGCCGGATCCCGATTCGGCCTATCCCGATTACTATTCCGGCGCAATTGATATCCTGACCTGCGACGGACGTCAGTTGCATCATCGAGAACAAATGAATCGAGGATCGGCAGAAAACCCAATGTCTGACCAAGACATAATTGACAAATTTCTCGGCAACGCAAGCTTGACGATTGATCAAGCTCAGGCAGAAAAACTGATGGCGATTGTGCTCAACATAGAACACGAACCCGATCTTCAACAGCTCGCGAACGCATTAACTCACAGCTAAATTCTGTGCAGGCCGACCATGCCGGTGTCGGCCATCCGATCACCGAGAATCACTGGGTCGCGACATTCCAAAACAAGACATGATGCGCGGTCGCGAAGCGCGTGATCTGCGACGCCTATGTCGCAATGGCGACGGGCGCCACTAGGGATCCCAATAGCTCGCTAAACCCGACACCTTAGGGTTCAGAAGCAGGCGCAGTCTCAGCAAGTGATTTGAGTGACAAATCTCCGATCGCTTGATGAACGCCTTGATCGATCTTGGCGCGCAATAACTCCATTGCTGGATCGGCGACTAGTTCGACCCTTCGCGATCCGCTTCTTTGAAACTCTCGAAGCATTTTGACCACACTAGCGACCCTTGTTTCTTCGGGCGGCACGCACAACAAATATCGCGGCGGTTTGTCTGCCGTGCGTTTCACGATTTGCGAGGTCTCCAAAACGGTCAGCACTTTATCGGTCATCTCGGGAGGCACTTTCTGGAGATTGCTTAAGGACTCAGACGTGAACGGCGCCTCATTGGCGTAATGCTGCTTCACGATCCGTACAAGCGCCGCCAACGCCGTGCTTTCGAACGTTGCGTAGCTGAATCGCCATTTTCGCGCGCGTGCGATCACGATATTCGGATGTTGCACGTAGTATGCGATGCTCGCTCCGACCAACAATATGAGCCAGCTGACATACAACCAAATCATGAAAAACAAGGCCGTACCAAACGTCGCATACACTGCCTGATATTTCGTTGCTGAGGCGACGAAATAGGCGAAAATATAGCCGGCCGATTCCCACAGAAACCCAGCCACGAGGCCACCAACGAAGGCTGGGAAAAATCGAACTCGCGTGTTCGGGATCAGAACGTAGAGAAAAGTGAAGGCACTGATCACCAGAATATAGGGGGTCATACGCGCCCCGGCTCCGGCGATCAATCCGAACGGTTCGTGGGCCGTGATCATCTGCATGACTGCGTTATTCATTAACGAGCCGGTTATGGCGATCGCCGCGAAGACTAGCAAGGGTCCAACGGTGAGCACCGAAATAAACGTCGCGAAGCGTTCGGCAAAGCTTCGCTCTGTACGCACATGCCAAGTGTAATTGAAGGCGCTTTCGATTTTTTGCATTAAGGTGATGATGGTGTAGACCAACAAACCCAATCCGAAAGCGCCGAGAACGCGCACATCGATGTTATTGACGAACTCGACGATGCGTGTCGATATCTCAAGAGATTTTTCTGGTCCTAACGCTGCAAAATACTCGAGCAGAAGTGGCTCAACCTGATTTTGCACGCCGAAGCCCTTAAGCACAGAAAAGCTGAAAGCGAGCAGTGGCACGAGCGACAAAATAGCCGTGTAAACCAGACTCATGGCGCGTAAATTAAGTGTGCCGCTGGAGAATTCGCGATAGACATACACCAAAGTACGTAAAACAGCGATGGGCGCTCTGACCGAATAATTTGCGGCGCTGTAATCCGTATCCCAAACCAGCTTTTGCTCAAGGGCGATAATTTGTTCGATGCTAATGTTCATGCTTGGGTGGATCCCTAGATCTCGCGAGCGCGTTTGGATTATCTAATTTCAGAGTCGTCGTCGAGTAAATCGCGCAACTTCTCACCATTCCAGTCGCCTAACATGGGTCCTAGCGAATCGATACGGCCCGGCGTTGCGGAAAGTCGCGGCAGAACATTTGGAACGACGAAATTGCCCAGTGTTTCATGGAGTACTTCTTTCAAGATACCCCGAGCAGCAAAATGTTCGTCGGCGAAAATATCGGCGATCGAATTGATTGCGCCGCACGGAACGTCCCCAGCGGTACATCGATTAACCACTTCCACCATCGGAATTTGCTTCGTGAAAATTTCGACGCTGGAGTCAATCAAATCGCGATCGGCGAGCCGATCTTCGGTTGTAGGATGGCTGAGCGCGAGTTCCGGGAGGTGCAACACATTGTTCGCCATACGCGCCCAGATCCGATCCGAGGTGCAAGCAATGGCAACCCATTTCCTGTCTGCGCAAGGGAAGTGACCGTGCGGACAGGCGTTGCGCGTACCGACGCCTTCGGCGGACCGTACGATCCCGTGTTTCGCGTAGACCGGGGCAATCTCGTCCAAGACTCGAAATATCGACTCGAATAGCGCGACATCAATCTCCTGTCCTCGACCGCTGCGTTCAACTTCACGCAATGCGAGTAACACCCCGACCGCACCATACAGACCAGAAATATAATCGGCTAGCGAAGTTGAACCCGGCGTCACTGGTGGTCCGCCAGGCATGCCGGCAAGCTGGGTCAAGCCGCCGAACGCATGCGCGATACGGGCGAATCCGGGACGATCGCGATACGGCCCGTCTTGCCCATAACCGCTCACCCGAAGCACCACGAGCCGCGGGTTCAAGGCGCTCAATACGTCCCATCCCAGACCCCATTTTTCGAGCGTACCAGGGCGGAAATTTTCACACACGACGTCGGCACGCTTCACCAGCTCTTTGAACTGAGCGACGTCTCCTGAGGCCTTCAGATCTAGCGTGACGGAATGCTTATTGCGCGCCTCACTGAGCCACGCCAAGCTTAAATCCGGCTGCTCGGTTGGGGTACCGAAGCGACGCATCGGATCTCCCCCGTCAGGATGTTCAACCTTAATTACCTCTGCGCCAAACTCACCTAGGATGGATGCGGAGAATGGCGCAGCAACGAATGTTGCGAGATCGAGCACCCGCACACCGTCGAGTGGCTTCACAAGCTTATCTTCAGTTGCGCTAGTCATGATTCATTAAATACCGACAATCTAATTTCGTCCATCGCCATTGTCGCTCTCACAGGCAGCCCATGTCGATGCGCTGGCGCAAGCTTCCAGCGACGCGGGTATCAGGCTTTAATCCGCCACTGGCATGCGTTAGTCTCAGCCGCAAGAAGGCTCGCTTCGTGTTGCCCAATGGAAGAATGTTATGCCCGGTCCACTACATGGTTTTCGTATTATTGATCTCACCTCTATGATTTCAGGTCCGATGGCGACGATGATTCTTGCCGACCAAGGCGCTGAGGTTATCAAAGTCGAAAACCCAGCAGGTGGTGGCGATTACGTTCGCAAGGGCGCCAATCGACGTGGCGATTTTTCGGCCGCCTTTCTCAACAACAACCGCAACAAAAGATCCCTGGCGCTAAATCTAAAAGATCCACGCGGTCTCGAGTTGCTTCTAAGCTTAGCCGCCGATGCTGATGTGTTCGTGCAGAATTTTCGCCCCGGAGTGGCACAACGCATCGGCCTTGGCGAAGCCGCACTGCGAAAAGTCGCGCCGAATATCGTATACGTCTCAATCAGTGGGTTCGGTGAAGAAGGTCCATTTTCGAATAAACCTGTATACGACCCGCTGGTGCAAGCCATGTCCGGTCTTACCACTGTACAAGCCGGCTCGGACGACGAACGGCCACGGCTCGTACGAACGATACTGCCCGATAAAATGACCGCAATTACGGCATCGCAAGCAATCACGGCGGCGTTGCTCGCACGTGAACGCAACGGCCAAGGACAGCACGTCCGCTTATCCATGCTCGCCTCGGTAGTATTCTTCCTGTGGGGATCAGACATGGGTAGCCAAACGTTTGTGGGTAACGAACTCCCACAGCAAGCTGCAGCAAGTTTCGTAGATCTAGTTTACGAATCGGCGAATGGGTTTCTTACCGTCGCCGTAATGTCCGACAAAGAATGGCACGGTCTCACCCAAGCACTAGAAAAACCCGAATGGCTAGATGACGAAAGGTTCAAAACCCCAGCCATGCGCGATCGTAATATCAATGAGCGCATCGCCGTTACGCAATCCGTATTACTGACTAGACCGGCCGACGAGTGGTTAGAACGGCTCACTGCCGCCGGGGTGCCTTGCGCGCCAGTGCTAACCAGAAATGAGATGATCAAGCACCCACAAGTAATCGCGAACCGCATCATCATAGAAAACGAACATGATGAAGTAGGCCCCTTGCGCCAGGCGCGCAGCGCCGCCGAGTTCTCTATTACCCCCAGTGAAATGCGCAATGGCGCGCCGCGTCTCGGCGCAGACAGCTTGGCGATTCTAAATGAATTGGGAGTCGCACAAAGCGAGATCGCGATGCTAGAAGCCGACGGAGTTGTGCTTACTGGACGCTGATGAATCTTTCTGCAGAACAGATTCGGTGATAAAATTTTCTTAATTTGCGACCCCGCGAACAGCAACTGGGGTGGCAAGGAAAACATACAGATAGCGCGCACGCCAACTAGAGAGCAGCGCTACCCGGAGGTCGAACTAATGACAAATGAGAGCACTGATTTCACATTCAACGAGCAACAACAAAGTTGGTATGAACAAGCTTGTTGCAAAATCGATCAGGTTCGACTTAAACAACTTATTGTCGATCTTACCGCGCGACATAGTCCAACCGGTGCCGAGCGCGCGGCCAGCGAATTTATGGTCGACTACATGAATGCTGCGGGTATTGAGGCCAAATACCAAGCCATCACGGAGACTTCGGGGAACTGCGTCGGCAGATTACGAGGTTCCGGCGACGGCCCGAGCTTGTTGTTGTACGCCCCAATCGACACCTTACTAGAAGGCGATCCGGCTAAAGACTTGCCGCAAGCCGGACGGGCGATGCGCGCCGATATGCTGCCCCAGCCAATTGTCGACGGTGATCTTGTGATTGGACTTGGCGCGTCGAATCCAAAATCGATGGTGGCGATGATCACCGAAGCGGCACATTGTGTAGTCGAAGCCGGTATCGAATTAACCGGCGATGTGATTGTTGCTACTGCCGGTGGCGGCATGCCATGGGTCGTTGCGGAACGTGATCACGCCGGCATCAGCGGCGGCGTTAGTCACATGCTCTCGCACGGCGTTGCAGCTGACTTCGGAATTATTGTGAAGCCTTGGGATGAGGTTTATTACGAACACCCAGGCATGATTTGGTTCAAGGTAACAACCTGGGGCACGATGGGTTACGCGGGCATTGCACGCGGCACTCCGGGGTTCCGCAGTTCTATCGTACCGGGTGCCAAGGTGATCTTAGAAATGGAACAATGGCTCATTGAATACCCCGACCGACACACAAGTGAGCAAATAAAGCCGGAAGGTTGGATCTCAGCGGTACGCAGCGGCTGGCCGGAAAAACCCGCATTGCCCGGAGCCGCTTGTGAGATTTTTATCGACGTCCGTACAGCACCGGGGCAGACGGCGGCGCAAGTGGAACGCGAATTTTCCGAGCTGATGAAATCGATCATGGCCAAGCACGACGATGTCGAAGCCGAATGGGAAACTATTGTTACGTGCGACGCAGCGCGAACCGATCCAAACCATTGGGTTACCCGTTCTGCGACCCGCGCCTGGGAGACGGTCCATGATCGGCCGTATGGAGAGGCTCCGTACTTGTCTGGGCAAACAGACGCAGCGGCAATCTGCCGCCTCGGCGTGCCGTTAGTACGGATCGGCTATCCGTGGATCGGCGACAAAGAGATGCCTGCAGAGTACGCCGAGGGCCTGGGAGGAATGGGCGTCGCCAATATTCCTGATCTCGAAGGTACGATTAAGGCGCTCATCTATAGCGTCATCGATTCTTGTACCCGTAGTCGAGCCGAAATCGGCATCGACTAATTCCCCCCTATTGAGCCGATGTCGCCGCCGCGAATTAGCCGAATGGCAACGAGCCGGTGCATCAAAATTTGTCGAATTTCCTAGGAGTTTGATTCAACAGCAATTTCTTTGCCCACCGCTGGCCCTACCGATAAATATCTATTATCAATATGATAGATATTAATTGATTATCAATATCTCGAAACTAGGTTAAAAAGCGACTGTTAGATAGGGGAATACATATGAATATTGATGACCTCGACGACGCCGTCATTACCGACGACGATAATTCGAACGCATCGTGGCAACCTGAACCGCCAGCTAAGACGAAAACAGATACGGTAGCTTCCAGGCGACGAATTGAAGATCTGAAGGAACGCAAACGAATGCGCGAACTTCTCCAAGATGACGAGTTCGAATTAGACTTTAGTTAACATCGCGAAAAGCACCCAGCGTTTCGACCATTTCCGCGACGAGCGCTTGCTGCTGCCCAAATTTGTGCCAAAGCGCAAAGACCTGCCGTTTTATCCGCGGCGATTTTGCCACAAGCTTTAGCGCCGAGTTCCTCTGTACGGGCAACAATGCTGTTCCAGAATTTACGCCGAGATAATCTCGAGCGATTAAATGATCGCCTGCATGCACCGTAGGCCGCCGAAAATTGAACTGCTCGTGCAGTTGTGTCAGATCGCGTCCCCATTCGACGTAGACAAATGCGCCGTCGCACGCTGGTTCCACCTCGGTCGTTCTCGCTCGGTAGAGTGCCAGATCAAAATCGAACACCGCCACGCAGTTCAGAGCGTCGAGAGAGCTTGGATTAAAAACAAAAGCTAGATCGAGGGTTTGGCGAACTAGGTTCCTCGAAATTCCCTCCTCACCAATTAAGTCGACGTTCAAATTAAGTGCCGGCCAAGCGTCTTTGATGCGCGACAAACATGAGGCTCCGCAGATATCCCAAACGCCTGCTTTTGCCGCGATAGAGAAATCGGCGGTAGGATGCGAACTCGGCGCGATTTCGCGTACCGTGTCGCTCCACGACTTTACGATAGATTCCGCCGATGCGACCAGTTGTTCACCCGCTGCAGTAAGGTAACTATTATTTTTCTCACGAATAAATAACGGCGTGTCTAGGATTGACTCGAGATGCTTTACTCGCTGACTAACCGCCGCTTGGGTGACGTGTAAATTCTCTGCCGCGGAACGAAAGCTTCCTAAACGCCGAACTTCCAGAAACGTGCGTAACAAATCGATTTCCATGGTCGTCGATGCCGTCCCCGTCGGTCTATTTGCGGGTCGAGTTAATTGTCGACGACGTCGTGATACGACCACTCCCAACGTAGTGCTCATGATTCTTGATTACCGAGCGTCGATCATAAACGTAATTGACGAGCATGCCGTAGGATTGACCGAGGCGTTGTTCGGAAACATCACCTAGCCAATTTATTCGCTCAATACGCGCACCGTTACTCAGATGAAACCTCGCGACCGGATCCAAAGGCTCCCCAGCAGATTTCTCATCGATCAAATATCGCGTGCACAACGACATCATCAGAGGTTTGAGCGCGTTCGACAGGTCTTCGTCCTGATACCAAAAGCGCGTTTCTAATTCGGCGAGTAAGACGTAATCTTCTGGTTCCAGCCAGTCAGCGCCGCGGGCTAATCTGATCGGCTCCAGCCAAGCACGAAACCCCGGTATCGGCGACAAGGTTGCGTAGTGTCGCAAGCTACCGATCTCATCGGCAAGCTCGTCGGCGACTTGTTTAATCAAAAAGTTACCGAACGAGATACCCCGCAACCCAACTTGGCAGTTATTTATGGAATAAAAGATCGCCGTATCCGGAACAACTCGGTCTTTGTCATCTGGGTCATGATGGCGATCATCGAGCACGTCGCTAATATTTGAAACCAAGCCTTTGGTGAGCGCAACTTCGACAAAGATCAACGGTTCATCGGGCAACTGAGGATGAAAAAACGCGAAGCAACGTCGATCGTCTGCGAGTCTGCGTTGCAGATCTTGCCAGTCACGAATTTCGTGCACCGATTCATAACGAATAAGTTTTTCTAAGATGAATGCCGGAGTATTCCAACTGATGCGCTGCAAGCTCAAGAATCCGCGGTTAAACCACGACGTCAACAAATGCTGAAAGTCGTAATCGACTAAACGTAGATCCTTATCCTCGCGCATCATTTTCAGTAAATCGGCGCGCATCGAAATCAAAGTAGAAGTACCGTTAGGCGCCCAATTCAATGTCCGAATTAGATCTTGGCGAAGTGGTTCGACCGCTTTAAGTAACGCCATGTAGTTATGTGCATCTGGCGCTTCGCGGTATGCCTCTATGGCGGGGTCCAAATTCGTCTCAACGGGCCCTAGATCGGTGAGCAAGAAACGGAAAAATTTTTCCTTAGCTTCTTGATCCAATTCGCCGTACAGCTGCAAGACTTGGTGCGCCAACTTGATCGCAGACGCCTCACCCTTAATTCTGAGTAATGACTTCACCGCCGTCGTGATATCTTGACGACGTGACGGGAATTTCAATATTTGGCCGAAAAAATCCATTATCTCGAATGTGCCTTACGCCACTAGACGTTTCGTAATTGGAACGTATGATCCTTCACCCATTTAACTATAATCATGCGCTCCATACGAGAGGAGAATCGCATGACCACCAACAACCCGATTGCCGAAGACTTGATACGTCGCACCGCAGCCTATGTTCCGGACATGGATTTCGATGGTGCAGATCGACCTAGCCGAGACAAGCCGTGGGCGAAGTGGCTGGAAGCAGAACTTGGATTCAGAAACCACTGGTATCCAGCCGAAGCAAGTCGCAACGTTCCGATCAACGGTCATCTCAGCGTAAAACTGCTCGGCGAAGACATCTTAATGCTGCGCCGTGGCGGTCGCCTATTTGCGATAGAAGATCGTTGCTGCCACCGTGGCACGAGATTTTCCGTTCGACCTATCTGCTATACCGACGATACGATCACGTGTTGGCATCACGCCTTTACTTTCAATTTAGATGATGGACGGATCCGAACGCTCCTCAACGATCCGAATTCTTCTCTCGTTGGACGGCGAGGGATAAAAAGTTACCCCGTTAGAGAAGAAAAAGGCGTGATTTTTATTTTTGTAGGCGACATTCAACCGCCACCACTCGAAGTCGACGTGCCAACCGGATTTTTTGATGAAGACGTAGCGATATGTGTCGCCGATCCTTACATCGTGAATGCGAACTGGCGTCTAGGATCCGAAGGCGGTTACGACCCGGGTCACCACTTTATTCACAATTGGTCTAAGTACGCCATTAACGCCCGAATCCCAATGACATTCGGTTGGACGTCGAAGAAAGAAGCCTTGCTTGAGACCTGTTTGTACGAATCGGGCGGCAAAGGCCCGAGTGGCTTTACGCGCATCGCTGCAGAAACCAATATGGCGATGTCGGCGACAATACCGGGGCGTAACGGCGATGCGGGAACAGAGGTGGTGCTGCCGATCGCGGCAGGTCAAACTCAAGCGGAAATTGAAATGTTGGGCGCATCGAACTATGCGACAAAGGTGGGAGCTTGGTTGCCGTGCGGCCTCACGGTCGATCCGTGGCCCTTTCCTGGTGTCGTACATAACGAATACTACGTTCCGCGTGATGCAAACTCGCATTATTACTTCCAATGCGGTTGGTCGAAGGTGAGTAGCCCCGAACAAGCTGAGCAATGGGCGAATGGCCAGCTCGGTCAAGTCCGGTGGAAGGGACCAGTTGTCGACGACTTTACGGTTCAAGACGCCGAAGCGCGCGAAGGGATCGCTAAGTTCTATGCCGAGGAAGACGGCTGGCAACAAGAACAGGTGGCGGCGTTCGACATTGAATTACTAATGTGGCGAGTGTTCGCGGGGGACAACTGTCGAGGCATCCAGCAAAAAAGTCACACGCAAGGTCTGTTTAAGCGTTAAGCGATCTCCCACCGCGCAGGGTAAACCGATCGCACGTCGTCCGGCCGTGCCGCGACGACGTGCGATGGCGCCGCTTAGCTATTTCTAGCGAGCATTCAACAACGGTTGCTGGTTGCAGTCTGGATTGCGTTGAAAAACGAGATCCTCGCAAGAGGCGAGTTCCACCGGATCGGCAGCAAATAGGTCTGCGCATAATTCGAACCCACCAGTCGAACGATAGTAGCAGGCCTGATCGGCACTCACATTTTGGTTCGTCGTCGCCTGCTGGCGGAGAAAATTCAATTCTTGGTCGTGGCGACGTTGTTGTAGACCTTCGTTCAAGCGTTGGACCCGAAGATCCCGCCGAATTCTGGAAATTTCCAAATCAAGGCTCGGATCTCTTGGGTAGGCGTAGCTTCGATGCGGTCCAGCATAGGGGTAACCGTAGCGAACATCGTAAGCGTTCGTGGTGGGCGGCAATGCCAACAACGCGACAACTATTATCGAGCTTTTTCGCAACATCTCGCGTCTCGCTCCGGACCTGGAAACTAGCAGCAACCCTACATTTAGATTGGGTGATATACCAGGGCATAGTTGACAATTCCGACGGTCGCGGATTCCGGTGAATCCATAAGCCTATTCAGTCCACCCTTCCCTGCGCGCTCGCGATAACAAACTCGGCACCTTTTTCGGCAATCATTACGGTCGGTGCGTTGGTATTTCCCGAGGTAATCTGCGGCATAATTGAAGCATCGATAACCCGCAGGTTTGCAACGCCATGCACTTTGAGCCGATCGTCAACTACCGCCGACGAATCACTGCCCATTTTGCACGTCCCAACCGGATGAAAAATTGTCGTGCCAAGAGAAGCTGCCGCATCGCGTAGTTGCTCGTCAGACTCTAGTTGCGTGCCCGGCAACCACTCACAAGGGTGAAAGCCTGCAAGCGCTTCGGTTGCCATGATTTTTCGAGTCAACCGTAACCCGGCAACAGCAACGTTTTGATCTGTCTCACTAGACAAATAGTTCAGCGTAATTGCCGGGGCTTCAGCGGCGTCACCATTACGCACCCTAACGTGTCCGCGACTGGTTGGTTTCAGATTACAGACAGACGGTGTGACGGCGTCGAATGGGTGTAAGGGTTCACCAAATTTATCGAGTGACAACGGTTGGACGTGCCATTCCAAATTCGCGGACGGCTGACCGGGATCGCTGCGCGCGAACGCGCCAAGTTGCGACGGCGGCATGGTGAGTGGACCTGTTTTACGCACGAAATACTCGATCGCCATCGCGATTTTACCAAACAGTGAGTTGGCGCGGCGGTTCAAAGTGGTGGTGTTCTCAACTTTATAAATCGTTCGAATCTGCAGATGATCTTGCAAATTTTCGCCCACGCCGACGAGATCATGAACCACCTCGACCCCAGCTTCGCGCAACAGCCCGGCGGCACCAATACCGGATACTTGCAACAACTGCGGCGAGCCAATAGAACCTGCCGCCAGTAGCACTTCTTGGCGTGCCTTAAAGATTTTTCGTTGTCCCTGCGCCGTGCTAACCTCAACACCGACCGCGCGCTTAACACCCTCTGTTACTTCAACAATGATCCGATGTACATGCGTGTTGGTCATTACCGTTAAATTCGAACGTCCCAAGGCAGGACGTAAAAACGCTTTGGTTGCACTCCAACGCACACCGCGCTTTTGATTCATTTGAAAATAAGCGTTACCGAAATTGTCGCCGCGATTGAATTCTTCTATCTTCGGTATTCCGGCTTGCTCTGCCCCTTCGCGCCAAGCATCGAGTATTTCCCAATTGACTCGGCGCTCTTCAACTCTTAGTTCGCCCCCAACGCCGTGATAATCATCAACGCCGTGCTGATAATCCTCAGAACGCTTAAATACCGGTAACACGTCGGCCCAAGACCACCCGCGGTTGCCAAGTTCTGCCCAATGGTCGTAATCGCTTGCCTGGCCACGCATATAAATCATCGCGTTAATAGATGAGCATCCACCAAGTACCTTGCCGCGAGCGTATCCAATACTTCGACCATTGAGGCCTGGGTCTGGCTCAGTGGTGTAGCACCAATCCGTTCGCGGGTTCCCTATGGTGAACAAATAGCCGACTGGAATATCGATCCAGAAATAATCATCTTTGCCGCCGGCCTCGATCAATAAGACATTGGCACGGCCATCGGCAGATAATCGATTAGCCAAGACGCAACCTGCAGTTCCCGCACCAACAATAATGTAATCGTATGCCATCGCTTAGCTATCTTCTGAGATTGTATTGATTATCAACTTGCGCCGTTGTGCGATCGAACGGAACGAGGCAAAGTTCGGAAGGCTTATCATATCGCAAGCCGAACGACTATTCGGCGAGCGCGTTCTTCATCGTTACATTGGAGTAATTAATTTGAGTAAAGAGACCTCGATCCGAGAATTTTATGCGGACTACCTCGATACATTCCATCGCCTGGACGCGGAAGCGGTTGCGATGTTCTATACTCAACCTTGCCTGTTTATCACCGACCAAACGATCACACTCATGCATGACGGCGACGAAATTGAACGTTTATTCGGCGAAATAATCTCGGGCTTAATCGCAAAGGACTACGATCATTCGGTCGTCGAGGATTTGAGCGTCAAATTATTAAGCGAACATTTAGCGCAAGTAAGCGGATTGGCGATCCGTTACCGAAAAGACGGCACTGAACTCGAAAAAGCTGGCGCAAGTTATGTGCTGCAGTTTAGCGCCAACGCTTGGAAGTTTGTTAGCGCGATGACCTACCCGGCGCCCTAAGTAGAACGTATCCGCATAATCGGACCATCGTGTCGAACGAGCGTTGATTCATCGACCTGCGCGGCTTTGTTCGAAACACGAGTTATCTACTTTAAGATCCTGCTCCGCATACAACTGCTCGAAGGTCGTATAGCCTGGCTGCGTAGATTGCACATCTATCGGCGCGCGTATTGCGCGCAGCAAGGTTTGTAGCAGTGGGCTGCGCATTTCCTCGAAGGCCGAACCAAGCGTAGGAATGGTATTGCTGAGTGGCAGGGCAGCGCATTTGTCTTCTGGGAAATCGTTAGAGAATAGATAAAACTGTGGTGCCATTCCGCTTGCACCATTGATCGTACAGGTATCTGGTGTCGCCCATATGGCGCCGCCCTCGAAAACTGGCGGAGCACCGCACATAACCGTCCCGCAACACGTGCTCATCGCCGTCACGTTAAATGCATCTTCGCGCAATTTCGAATATTCAAGTAACAGCCTTGATTCCTCGGGCACGATTAAGGCGTTGGCGAAGTAGTAAAGATCGACACCGCGTTGATAATCCGAGAACGACTGCGAGAGCGCGTTAGCTGGACCTTTACTAGCGGAGATCAACGCGCGTTGGCGACAGTCGAAACACAAACACTCGATTCGAAACCGGACCCGGGGATCACAGATAGTGATCTGACAGGCGCCGCAGCGACACGCCAATTGCGCAGACGTTCCAAGCATTTTAGGCATCCTCCTATCGTTTATTTCGAGCGATAGTTTTAGCGCCCCCATTCGGCGCTTGATGTTGATATCCTATGGCCAATCGTGGTGCTTTTGAAGTTTCCCATAGCGTCCGTTACCTTGCACCAATAACGATTGCGTAGCATTAGAATATCCCCTCGCCTCAATCACAATCTATGTAACACAGGAGTATCACGCATGCAGTACTGGGACATCGAAAAACGTGGTGGCATCGTCGTTGTTGGCTATAACAACCCTCCAACTAACTATTTAATTGCACCGGCCATGGGAGAGCTAGACCAGCTGATCAGCAGTTGGCGGGAACCCGACGTTAAAGTGGTGGTGTTAACCGGTGCCGTACCGGATCGATACATCACGCATTACAGCGTCGAAGAACTGGTAGCGATGGGCGACGATCCAGATCAACTTCGTCGGTCGGCACACAGTCTTATCTATGGCTATCACACCTTGCTTCGCTCGCTCGCCTATTTGGATAAACCCATTGTCGTTGGCATGACAGGCGACACGATGGGCGCCGGTCTCGAGCTCTCTCTAAATTGCGACATCCGCATTGCCCAACGCGGTGACTTTCGGATCGGCTTTCCAGAAGTCGCGCTAGGCATTCTAACCGGAACCGGGTCGCAGCTACTCGCACGTATTATTGGCCAAGGCCGCGCAATGGACTTTATGTTG
>JBLFWZ010000063.1:0-18182 GCA_047611905.1 Gammaproteobacteria bacterium
GGTTGTACGGTAATCCCGTTTCCGGATCACGCAACGCCGCGGCATCGAGATCCCGCCAACCCGCATCGTGGTGCTCAATCACATGTAGCATCAATGAGCGAGGTTCGACGGGCTCGAATCGTTCGTTGCCGAACGCTTCGGCGAGTTGTGCCGAGAAGGCTGTGTGTTGATCCATCGTGATGACGAAATGTTTGCTACCTTGCGGCGCGCTTTGCACGATCATTTTCGGTCTCCTGGATGGAAGTTCGATACTGCTACTTCAGCAAAACAATTCTTGTTAGCGAGGTTATTGAGCGACGAACCCGCCGTCGACTGGCAACGCGGCGCCGACCACGAAGCTCGCCTCGTCCGAGCACAACCACACGACGGCATTGGCGATTTCTTCTGGTTGTCCCATCCGCCCGATCGGTTCGCGTTCTGTGATTGCATCAACAATTTCTGGTTGGCGCTCGATTATCTTAATCACCAACGGCGTTTCTACCGGGCCCGGGCACACCGCATTGACGCGGATGCCAGATTGAGCGTATTCAAGTGCAGCAGTTTTCGTTAATGCGATAACACCATGCTTGCTTGCGGAGTAGGCGGGCATTCCGTTCGAACCGACCAAACCGAAATTGGAAGAATTATTGACGATTGCTCCAGCGCCTTGTTTTAGCATCTGCGCGATTTCATATTTCATGCATAACCAAACGCCCTTGAGATTAACCCCCGTAATGCGGTCCCAGTTCTCTTCCGTACAGTCGGCGGTTTGACTAATTTCGCCCTGAATGCCCGCGTTATTAAATGCGAAATCAAGACTGCCGAATGTTTCGACGGTGGTCCTCATAAGCGCTTCAACAGCGCTGCTTTTGGAGACATCGGCCTCGACAAAATGGCTGTTCGCGAGGCTACCTATTAGCGCGACCGTCTCGTTGCCGCCCGCCACGTCGACGTCTGCGACGACAACGTTTGCACCAGCGCGTGCGAAGGCGAGGGCCGCCGCACGACCGATGCCCGAACCAGCGCCGGTTACCAGCGCTGTTTTTCCGTTCATTGAAACTGTCACTTAGAGTCCTCTTGTGCCGCAGCTACTGATTAAATCGATTATTCGTAAGGTACGAATCGTTCCGCTTCGATCATGTTCAGCACAGCCGGGTTTTTGTACATCTCGACGAGATTGGAGATCTCAACGTGCGATAACGCCATATTGCACAGCCGTTGGCCGTCGTCGGGCATTTCCGCGTAAGGGTATTGATTCAAATAGATGATGATCGCTTCCAGACGCGCCGAGAGCTTGCCGTGAAACTCAATAATTTCATCCATCGGCGTCGCGATGCGTTTGGCGATGCGCTCGCGCTCGCTCGGCAGAGACCAGGCTAGAAAAGGCTCTAGATCGCGGAACGCCTCCGGTAGCTGGTCGGCGCTCATACTTTCGCCATTTCCCGCTCGAGTACTTCATGGAAATGACGAATCGTGATCTCTTCGTCCTGCATCACCATGTGCGAGTAGGCTCGCGAAGCAAGGCCTTTCTGGATTTTCTCGTGCTGGAAGGCATCTTCCATCAACGTGTCGCGTAGTTGCCCGATGGTCCATTCTTGGGCCAGGCGCTGGCCGACGTTCTCGGCTGGTGGAAAGTGGTAGCGCATTTCCCACAGGCAGCGGTCTACCGACAACGGCCAGAAATTGTAGGTCATGAAGAAATCACCAGATGGGCCGGTAAACAGCAGCAATGCCATGTTTGGGAAAATCAGATACCAATCGAAGTCGCTGATACGTTTGTCGAAACGGATGTTGGTGAGCGCACTGTCCATGCGATTAAGCAGTGCTTCGGTCGGCAGCGGCTTGTGATCCGGGTTGTATTCGCAAGACCACACGCTGTGGTAATTGTAGAGATTAACATTCGAGAAGCGACAGTACTTGCCATCCTTTAGTAGGAAGGAGTCGCCAATGGTGTAGCGGTGCTGGAACGGTAAATGATATAGCTCGTTCTGCGCATCGAGCCCCGTTTTCCAGTTCGCGTGCTCCTCAACTTTATAGGTCTTCAGCAGTTTCATTTGGCTGAACGGGCTATTGTCCAATTGTGTGGCGACACCGCCGAGAAATTCGCGGAGTGTTTCTGCGGGCTCGGTCGCGAGGTTTATAAAAATGAACCCTTCCCACACTTCGCAATTGATTTTGCTTAAACCGTATTGGCCTTTATCGAGGTCGAAGAAATTTTCCTCATCAGGAACGAATGCGAGCTTGCCCTCTGGGGTAAAGGCCCAACTGTGGAATCCACAGCCAAAGCGGCCAGGGCAGGTCCCGCGTTCGCTCAGTACTAAGGTGTTGCCACGATGTGGACAGACGTTGTGGAACGCGCGGACTATGTCGTCGTTACCGCGCACGACCAGAAGCGATACGTTGCAGACTTCTAGTTCGCGAACGAAATATTTACCTGCCGTTGGAATTTCATCAACACGGCCAACATTCAACCAGTGTCGCCGAAAAATTAGCTCCCGTTCTTGCTCGAAGTATTCAGGTGAAATACAGGGCTCGGTAGCAACCGGGGCTTTTCCGACTTTGGGATATTTCTCGGACCATTGTTTGTCGATCATCCGGGTTTGCATCACCTTGTCCTCGTTGCGAAACGACTTCTAGTTAAACGCCAGAAAACTGAAATTGCAAGTTATTAATTATTCGAATAAATAAATAGAAATTAACGCTCGTCGATGTGCTAAATGGGGTTCTTTCGTCACTTGCACGTCGATCGAAGGTTTCCGCATTGGAAGATCTTTATCATAGCGCGGAGGTACCAATCGCGACTTGAATGAGTACGGTAATTATCTCGGCAAGCCGCGATATCAAGGGTCGAGCGACACATGGGCTGCAACAATTCGCCAACCGTCTACAAAACGCACCCAGCTATGGCTCATTCTGCACGCGACGCCTAAATCGATTCGGTTCATTTCGCAGTTAGCTGTGCCGAAATCTTGATTGAACGCGCTGATGACCAGTCGTGTGATTTCAAGATCGATGGGTTGACCGCGTTGAGAATTGCGAAAGCCTGTGATTGCCTGCATGCCATATAAGTTTTCGCCTGTGCCGTAGCGCAGCGTATGTTCGCTGTTCCAGAAAGAGTTGGTCACGACATCGATGTCGTTCGCCTTAAGTGCGTTGGTATATTTCCAGAAAACGTCACTAATTTCGGCATGCACGTCCGCAAGGTTTACATCCATGCCAAGTCTCCTATGACTAATTCTGTTGGTCGGATTCGCCAGTGTAACAATTGCACGCAAACGACTAACACTTTATCTCGGCGAACGATCGTAGGGCATAAACGACGATTCATCAGCACGTATCGAAGGTGACCTTGGGTCGGACCTCGAAGTCGGCCATAATCGCGGAGTTCCCAAACCTTAGAGATCTAGTCGTAATGAATGACGCGCGCGATGGCTTGAACCGGCTAAAACTGAGGACGCATTGCCGCCCGCTCAATCACAATCCGCGCATCCTCGAGGCTCAACCATCAGTATGAATGAGGCGACTGCGCGACGACCCGGGCGACCCGCAAGTAAACCCGGTGATCAATTGGGCAAACGCGAGAAGATACTCGATGTGGCCGAAGATGTTTTCGCTGAGCATGGTTATGCGCCCACGTCGTTGCGCAATATCGCGAAACAGGCATCGGTGAATCCGGCGCTCATCGCGTACTACTTCGATTCCAAGGAGCGCTTGTTTGAAGAAGTGTTCAAGCGACGCGGGACCCAAATTGCACGTCGCTGGCACGAATTGCTCGATGAGCTCGAGGCGCGCCCAGGGATCACACCAAGCGTAGAAGAATTATTGCGCGCCTATCTCACTGCAGAATTCGAAATGAAACTCAGTGGCGCGGCGGGTCAACGTTTCGTACGTTTGCAGGCCCGAGTCCATGATGAAACTGACGCTATGCATTTTCGATTGCGGCGCGAAGTCTACGACGAGGCGACGCAGCGGTACCTCGCTGCCTTAGAACGCGTTTTGCCAAATGTCGATCCGGCCGATATCTATTGGCGGATGATGTTCATCATTGGCGCGTTTTTGTACATGATGTCCGGTGTCGATCGCTTAGATGATTTGTCTGGCGGCCGTTTCGCGTCCGACAATATCGAGGAATTGGTCGCACGACTGACAAATTTCGTTGTTGGTGGCATGGAGCGCCCAACAACGAACTATCCGTAGAGGGGAAACTCTCAACGAGGCGATGGACGAACGGGCTCAACTGAATCGCGCACGGCAAATGCTGCGGCAAGCGTCTAGGCGGCACGTCGCCGGTCTTCGGTAAACATTATTAATTCCACGCTATCTGAGGTCGCGCTCAAGACAAGACAGCCGGGTGCGCCAACGGACGAGCACGGGGCCGGCGAATAAAACCATTTCCAACACTGCCCTCAGTACGACACGCAGCCAGCCGGCAACCAGGCAACGTAGATTTGCTTAACCCTTCGAATGCGCAGCGCCATTCGACATTAGACCACGGGCTCGACAAGCAGCCGTGTACGTCAGGCCTAACGTGATCTGAGACGCACTAATTCCGCTGAATTGATACAGAAACCGGGTCTGCACGTGGGATTAGGCTGAGGTGCGTCGACCGAGGTCGTCACCGTTTGCAACCGCTAGGGCCATCGGCTAGGATTTATTTAGCCGATTAATTAAAAAAATTCGGCTGATCCTCGAGTGCAATACTCAGGATCCTTATGCTGAGGAGCGCCAGGTCAATGTCGAAGATCGCAGAATTGGATCCAATAACCCGCCAAACTATTGAACAAACGCGTGCGAACTTAAATGAAGCGCGTCACTTACCGGGTTATTACTACACCTCACCAGAAATTTTCCAGCGCGAAATCGACACGATTTTTATGCGTGAGTGGTTGTGCGTTGGTCGCGTTGAAGAATTCGAGAATCCCGGTGATTACAACGCAATGCGAATTATCGGCGAACCGCTCGTCATTTGCCGCGGTGCAGACAATGAATTGCGCGCATTTCGAAATTTGTGCCAGCATCGCGGTGTTGAAGTGGCTGTCGGCCAGGGCAACGCGAATCGATTTACCTGTCGCTACCACGCATGGACCTACGGAACGGATGGCCGACTCACGGGTGCTCCGCACAATAACGAAGTAACCGGATTCGATTTTAAATCGTGTCGGCTGCCATTACTGAATCTCGATACCTGGGGCGGTTATATCTTTATCAATTTCGACCCTAATTGCCGGCCTTTGGGCGAATGTCTCGACCAAGACGGAGTCCGCGATTTCGCTGCATTCCTGCAGCCCGAAAATACCCGAACCTCGGATAAGTTCGAATTTATTGTTCCGTGCAATTGGAAGTTCGTACCTGAAAACTTAATGGACATGTATCACGTCGGGGTTATTCATAAGACGTCGTTCGGCGCACACTTTCCGGTTAACGATTTCCGCTTTAATCTAACCGGACAAGGGTATAACGCAGTCTACGAAGCGCTAACCATGGCACCGAATGGCGTGACCTTGTTTCGCCAGATGCCTTGGCTAGAAGGTAAAGTGAGCGACAAATTCGCGTGCACGACGTGGGTGCGACCGACAATGAATATTTTCGGGCGCCACGATTTAATTCAGCCGTGGGTCGCGACACCGATTGACGTTAGCCACACGCACGTAACCATCTACACACAGCTTCCTGAGACTTTTTTCGATGAGCCCGGATTCGCCGAGAAAAATAAAATCTACGCGGATTTCATTCGCCTTGTCGCAACTGAAGATGAAGCGATGTTGGAATCGTTACAGACCGGTGCCAGTTCAAATGGGTTTACACCTGGCCCAACGACGAATCTCGAACGCGCGATCCATCACTTACTGAATTATTATCTTGATGCGCTGCTCGACGACGACAAAGGTGCGCGGGCTTCACGTATTAAGCAGGGGGTTGAGGCGCTCAACGCCGGCAGTGCGAAATACCCCGAGCCGATTGACGGCGGCTATTCAAAATCGTTTGGCAAAGCGCACGCCTAAACAGGCAAACGCGCAGTAGCGGAGAAGATTATGTCGACAGGACTCAAAGATTTATTCCATCAAGAGTTCAAACTCTGCGACATCGGTCGCGGACAAACCGTAGCGGTGCTTTCTGAAGGGGACGTACTGAGAGACTACGCCGAAGCGTCGCTGAGTGTTGCAAGCGAGCTTGGAGCTAATGTCGTGGATGTCAACTTAGCCGTAGAACATTCCATGAGCGCAAGTGAACGCATAGCCAATGTGGGCAAAAACCCATTATCCGAGCACCCCGATGCGCTGCGACAGTGTTGCGAGGCAGATATGGTCATCGACCACATGTTGCTTTTGTTCTCGCGCGAACAAATTGCCATGCAGGAAGCCGGCGCGCGAGTGTTGTTGGTTGTAGAACCGCCGGAAATATTGGAACGATTGTTTCCGGACCCGGTCTTGCGCCGACGGGTTGAAGCCGGCGAAAAACGATTGCGCGAAGCAAAGACCTTGCGATTTACAAATGAGGCCGGCACAGATGTGACGTATGCTTTGGCGGATAAATCGATTCTCACCGAATACGGCTACACGACCACCCCTGGACGGTGGGATCACTGGCCCGGTGGTTTTCTGGCGACGTTAGCGGCGGATCGCGGCGTCAACGGTAAGGTGGTGATGGACCTTGACGACATCATCTATCCGTTGAAGAAGTTCGTTACCTCACCCATCGAATTCATTATCCGCGACGGTTCGGTAATCGAAATTAATGGCGGCGGAGATGCGACGGAGGTTAAAGCGTTTATCGCGAGTTACGACGATCCGCGGGCATTCGCCATATCGCATATCGGTTGGGGTCTTAATGCAGCGTGTGAATGGTCTGTCGATCTTCCCGGGATTGGCATGGACGGCCGTGCGTGCTACGGCAACGTTTTATTTTCTATGGGACCGGATACCGAATTTGGCGGTCAAAACGATACGCCATGTCATCTCGATCTGCCGATGAAAAATTGCAGCTTGATGTTGGATGACGACCTAATTGTCGACCAGGGAAAGATCGTTCCATCTGAAATGCGAGTTAACTAGTGTCGCAGTTATTGCTATGGCATTTGGGAATTCACTGAGTGTCATTGATCCGCGTCGGTGGTATCGACCTTAACGTGCGTCAGTGGGGACGGGGGGAGCCCTTAGTTCTGATCCACGGGCTCGGCACGAACAGCAGCTTGTGGGTGCACCAGCTTAGAGAGTTCAGCGAACGTTACCACGTTGTTGCAATCGATTTGCGTGGCTTCGGACGTTCGGCGAAGCCGGCAGGTCGGGAAAATTATTCCATCGAGCTGATGGCCGAGGACGTGGTGGGTGTTTGCGCAGCTTTGAGGCTTGAATCTATCAACTACTTGGGTAGTTCGATGGGCGGTTTTATAGGCCAAGAGCTCGCCTTGAAGGCGCCCCAACTGTGTCGTCGTCTCATTCTCGCGCATACGGCCAGCGAATTTGCCATCCCGGCGGATGTCATGGCGACGCGTTTGAACGCACTCGACGAAACATCCATGGACGACTACGCAGCGTTAGTTGTTAAGCAAGCGCTTGCGCAGCCACCAGACGAGATGCTTGCTGAGTGGCTAAGCGAAATGATCGCCGATAACCAACTAGAAGCCTACAAGCATGTGTTAGCCGGCGCCCTGGCGGATTTCAATCTGTCCGACCATATTCACAAAATCTGTTGTCCGACTTTGGTGATCGCCGGGAGTGATGACCGGGTATTGCCACCCGCAGGAGGGCGTCGGATCGCAGAGCAAATTATGGGATCCGAATTTCACCTGGTCGACGGAGTCGGGCACATCGGATATGCGGAAAAGCCAGCAATATTTAATCGGCTTGTATTAGATTTTCTCAGCCGATAAGACTTGGCTGTCCGCGTAATTTGAGTGATCGTCAAAGATCGGTTGAATAAGGTTTAGCTAAAATTTCCTGCAAGCTTTGTCCGCCAACTTTGTCCGCCGCAAGCTGCGCGTGATAGCGCACTGAGATGCGTAAAAACGCAAATCTCCAACGGTCCGCGTCGCGCACTAACCGATGTTGATAGGTCCCAATCAGCACGGTGTTGTTGGCGACAATTTCGAAAAAGTAAGCGAGCGTCGTCGCTTCATCCCCATCGACGTCGATTTGCATATTCGTACTGAGGTGTCCGGTCGCGAAAAGCTTTGCGCTCGGATTTGCAGCTCCATCGATAGCCGGGATATAAAAGTTATCAATGATATTTCGACGATCTCGGTAGACTCCGTCAATGCCCGGCAATAGTGCATCAAGTCCGACCATTTCGAGTACCCCGTCTTCAGCAAAAACATCGCCCAGTGCGGGCCAGTCTTCGGAGTCAAGTCGCATACAGTAGTCACGCCACGTGTGGCGAATTGCTTCAAGGTCTTCTAGGCGGCGTAATCGAGCTAAAACGTCTTGCAGGTCGACCTCATTCATCACGAATCTCCTATTGGAATTTAAACGCGGCTAAGAAACTTCGATCGCCAACAGCTCTTTTAATTGGTCGTCGATCTTCTTATGGTCACTAGAATCCATCGATAGCATCGTAAAGTGCCCCCACAGGCTGGGGATCACTCTTAGCTCGCTATTCGGGACCAATTTTTGCTCCGATTCAATGTCTTTGATAGGGAAAAACATATCATCTTCGAACGGGATCACAAAGGTCTTCGCTTTGATACGCCCGAGCGCCGCGCCAAGAGCGCCGCCAGTATTGCGACTCGAATCGCCGTGTTGCCATTTCCAAGCCATCGTCAACAAATCGTTTGGATCCATCGGTAAAAACCAGTTTTCATAATAGCCTTGCACGAAATCTTCGATCGAAGAAAAGCCGCAGGGTCTCCAGGCTTCTGCCTTGTAAAATTCTGTGCAGCAACCCATCACGCTCCATAACTGGGCGTGTCGCCGCAGCCCGACGTGGCATGCGTGTGCGTCTGTGTAGAATCCGTTGTTGAAGTTTGAATCTGAGCGTAGCTGTTCCATATGGCAGCCAATGAACAACTGATCGTGGGGCGTACATTTCGCGGTTCCCGCGATGGGCGCGGCGCGCTTTACCATTTCCGGATACCGAATAGCCCACTCGTAGGTTTGTTGGGCGCCCATCGACCATCCCGTTACCAATTGCAATTCATTGATGCCGAATTTCTCGGTGACAAGACGATATTGTGCAATGACGTCGTCTTCGATTTGCACTTTCGGGAACGCACCCATGTTGTAGGGCGGCGCGGTATTGGAAGGTGAGCTCGAGACGCCGTTGCCGAATTGTCCAGGGAATATAATGAAATATTTCTCGGGGTCACATGCCCATCCGTTTTGCGCATAAAACTCCATGTCTTTGTGCGATCCGGAATACATATGCGGGAATAAAATCGCATTGTTTTTCGCGGCATTTAAGGTGCCGTGCGTTCGATAGGATATCCATGCGCCGCGTAATGTCGCGCCTTGTTGTAACTGAAAATTTCCGAGGACGAATTTCTCCGTCACGCCTTGTACGGTTTCCGAGTAGTGCTCGTTATTAATCATGTTGTCTCCACTAAGACTAGTAATTATTTGATTACGTCATATCGACGAGCGATGCATTAGTTCGAACTTGGGTGAGTCCGAATTTTCGTTTCCATTCATTCCAGAATGCGGAGGTAATAAATTCTTTCCTAGATCGGAACAGGCACTCGAATCAGTAGCCGATGGCAATAAGCGCTACCCGTAATTTAACGTTGAACCCAGCCTCCGCAAACCGGGAAAATTTGACCGACGAAACACGCCGCCGCGTCGCTGCATAAATACGCGGCGAATTCGGCATCTTCTCTGGGCGATACAAGTCGGCCAAGAGGAACCTCGCGTTGTAGACGCGCTTGAAATGCCGGGTTCGCCTGCAGGTCGGCCGGGAAGTAGGTTGGATTGTCCACAAAATTTTGCGCGATGGCGTTGACTTGAATGTTCTGTGGGGCGAGTTCTACTCCGACGGCCTGCACGAAAGCGAGTTGTGCGCCACGCGCTGCGCTGTAAGTAGAGGTCCGTTTCATCCCGCGCAGCGCCGATGCGCTGCCCATTACCAGGACCCGGCCGGCGCCGCGTTCAGTCATCTGCGGCAAGACGGCGCGCAGTAGCAGGGGTAGGGGATCGACCATTCGACTGAAAACATGGCGCCACTCTTCCTCGTCGCTGTCGGTGATTTTTGTTGACGGCGCTGGGACGCCAAGATTGGCGATTAATATATCGACCGAACCGGCGTGTTTAAAAAGTGCGGCGACCGATGGCGCATCCAGAAGTTCCTGGCTGTCGGCAATAACTTCTGCCCCGTACTCACGAAAAACGTCGACTAAGGTGGGTCCCATGAATGCGTGAGCGTGGGTTATAACGACCCGCTTACCAGTAAAATCGAAGTTTGCCATAACCCTTCCTATCGAACCAAGATACTGTCAATTTCAAGACCGCCGCAGGCAGCGAGTCGGATACCATTTAGCCGCGAGCTCGTGCTCGTTCCGTCGGGGTCGTCTAGACAGAGTAGTTTCGTTGCATAGGCAATGGATAACATCTCCAGGACTTGCGCCGCATCGTCGCCGTAGATTTCGGTGTCTACGTTGATAATGCGGTGGAGATATCCACGACCTTTCGCGTAACGATCGTTGGCGACTAAGGTATGTGCCGCACCAAAGCTAACAATTTCAATTTGCTCGGCGTTCCACAATCCCGCATTCGCAGAGAAATATTCGTCGAGGGTTTTTTTACGGGTATCGGAATCGATCGCGCGAATGTTCGCATCGAGCAGGATTATCCGCACAATATTCAGACGACCCAGGATCTCCAACATTCTCCCTGGGAGTTCGCAATTCGAGGGCGCGTTGCGCATCAGATCGGCGAATCGCAACTGCTCGTCATCGTTGCGTCGAAAGGAGCCGGGCATCAATTTGAAACGGGTCTTTGGATGATCTCGGACGTAATCGATAAACCGACTAACCTCTGATTTGACATCGGCCCAAACCAAGGGGCTATTCGACGAGTCCTGGGTGGCGAGCGCGTAGCTACGGCCGGCCGCGCCGCTGCCTTGCCCGGATATTGCACCGTGGCGTTTCAGTGACATTGCTGCGGCACCATCGTGATGGTCGCCGTTCGACTTTGACTCGAATACCCAGATGGCCGGAGTTACGGGCATTAGATGTGATTCCGCGATTAAGTAGACGTTCTATTATAACGAGGGTCGGCGGACATCGCCCCTATTCGCGCATGACGGACTCCGACACGGATTCACGCTACGCGAAGATCCGACCACAAAGGTATAGTCGAAGCTTTGGGTGCCTTGCGGCCTGAATTGCGTCGACCAATGACGGATCAGTCTTACTGAATGAGAAGCTCATCGAGTTGCAGTCCGGCGCCATTAGCGAGGTGTAAAGCGCCAACCAAACTTCCGGTGGTCGTACCGGTAGGATCGTTCAGACAGATCAGTTTCGTAGCGCGTGCGATAGACAACAACTCGCGTGCTTGGGCAGTGTATTGTTCATAAAGGGTGCTATCGACATTCATGATTCGGTGACGATAACCACGTCCGCTAGCGTACTTGTCATTTGCCACGATCGACAGCGCGGATCCAAAGCTAATGATTTCGATATATTCGGCGTTCCACAAGCCTTCGTTCGCGGAGAAATATTGGTCCAAAACTCTCTTACGTTCGCTTTGATCAACAGTGATGTTGGCATCTAAAAATACGATTCTTACGGATTCCAGGCGGCCAAGAGACTCTAGCATTCGTCCCGTTAATTCCACATTGGGCGGCGCATTGTGAAAGAGATCGGTAAATTTTTGGTGTTCGGCATCAGACTTTTTGAGCGTGTTAGGAATCAGTTTGAAACGCAGTTCTGGGCTCGCTTTAGCGGTATTGATGAGGTCGCGTACATGTTCCTCGATCGCGTTCCAAGACAATAGTTCGTCTGCAGCATCGCGGGTCGGTATGGCGTAGTTGCTTCCGGTCAAACCAGCCAATTCGCCACTATCCGCGCCTCGACACTTTCGAGCAATGGCGGCCGCGCCGCGACCAATCTCCTTGCCCACATGTGCCTCAAACACCCAGATGGGTTCTGCGCGCGCATAGTTAGGTTCAGATTTTGATCGCATTGCGATTGCCTGGGTAGCCGACATAGATAGCTCGCCTTACTCGAAAGTAAACATTACAGGCGGCAGCGGCAGAGTTGTCGAGGGACTTGAGCGATAAAGTGTGAGCCAGTTCGTAATCTGATTTGGATGAACGGCGACCAGTCGGTGTTCTATCGTCGTTCTCTAAATCGGTCGACAAATTCAATCGATTTCGTAGCAACCCGTCTTCGGCTGTTGGATTAAGTGTTTGAAAACTTGTCCGGCGGCCTAAGCAAACCGAGGTTCTCGCGTAGTGTTTTGCCTTCATACTCGGTTCTAAAGAGCTTTCGCCGCTGCAATTCTGGAACTATTTTGTCCACGAAATCGTCCAGGCCATCGGGCAGATAGGGGAACATAATGTTAAATCCGTCACAGCCACCGGCCAGAAACCACTCTTCCATCTGATCGACGATTGACGTCGGTGTCCCGACAATTTCGAGTGAGCTAAAGCTTCCGCCCACGTATTGGGCGAGTTGCCCTACGGTTAGGTTCTCTCGATAAGCCATGTCAATTAATTTTTTTTGTCCGCTTTTACTTGCATTGCTTTCGGCAAGTTCGGGTAGGGGACCGTCCAAGTCTAAGTTCGATACGTCGCAGCCGAGTAAAACGGACAACGTCGCAATGCCGCTATCGGGATGGACTAGGCTATCGAGCTTTTCTTTTTTCGCTTGTGCTTCCGCTATAGTGTCTCCGACGACGACAAAGGCGCCGGGCAATATTTTAAGAGCGTCGCTGTCACGATCAAATTTCGCCATGCGACGTTTAAGATCCGCGTAGTACAGCATCGCGTCATTTAGATTATTCGCTCCGCCAAATACGACCTCTGCAGTTTCCGCCGCGAGCTCGCGACCCGCCTCGGACGCGCCAGCTTGCACGATAACCGGCCATCCTTGAATGGGCCGAGCGATGTTGAGTGGGCCACGAACTTTTAGATGGGGGCCACGATGATTCAGTACATTGAGTTTTTCCGGATCGAAGTAGATTCCGTTGTCCGCGTCGTGAATAAATGCGTCGTCGGCCCAGCTGTCCCACAGACCCGTTACCACTTTGTAAAACTCGTGGGCGCGCGCATAACGCTTATCGTGTGCCATGTGTTGCTCTAGGCCGAAGTTCAATGCTTCGTCTGGATTCGCAGAGGTCACTACGTTCCAACCTGCGCGCCCTTCGCTAATATGGTCAAGGGATGCGAATTTTCTTGCGACGTGATACGGCTCGTTATAGGTCGTCGATGCGGTCGCAACTAGACCGATATGTTCGGTCGTGACTGCGAGAGCAGGGAGTAAGGTGAGTGGGTCAAACGAAGAAACTGTTGCGCTGCGTTTAAGTGCATTCATTGGCATATTGAGCACGGCTAAATGATCTGCCATAAAAAATGCATCAAAGCAGCCGCGCTCTAGTGCTGCGACGAAACGCTGATAGTGCCTGAAATTAAAGTTCGCGTCTTTAAACGCCCCAGGGTATCGCCACGCTGCCGTGTGGATGCTGACCGGGCGCATAAAAGCGCCGAGGCGCATTTTTTTATCAGGATTCATTATTAGAATTTTAAGTACTTGTGATCGGCGTGGTCATGGTATCCGCCCGCGTATCTTATTCCTGTTTGTCCTTGTTACCAGCAGTATGGCTGCTTGCTGTTTCCAGGCCAAGTGTCGGTTCGATATGGATCCTAAACGAGTGACTCGAACTAGCTTGGGTCGCGCGTAAGGCGATTCACGTCACCCTCGATAGACCACGATTCGCTATCCGTTCGGTCGTTATTCGGCTGGACTATCTGTGGATCCGTGAACGTCGCGACAGCTATTTAGGGACGGTCGCTCGTCAAAGTGTGGTTGAGGTGGCCAGCTTATTCGCTCCCGAGACTATGCGCCCTGGGGTCAATCCGCAGGATGCGGATTGAGATCGTTTGTACCAAGGACACAGTGACTAGAGGTGCTCGGATTGTGCCCCAAATCATTTTTAAGCGGGGTCGTTTCGAACGGACAATCATCAAAGGCGCTCGATATCTGCTGGAAGTAATCCTTAATGTCCGGTTTCAATTATTGCGTACTATGGCCGTCAATTAACGCTGAGTCTGAAAGGAGCCCCTATTGGACCGCTGGCTGTTTGCTTGTCGGTTATTACGTCGCGAAGTGCTGCCACGCGAATCGCGGCGGTCAGGTCGACTACTTTGACTTCTAAAACCTTGACGTCCTGCTTGTGCGCTGGCAGTGCCATTTTTGCGGGCAGCGGATGCAGAGAACCTAGTCGCTCGGTTCGGTCGCGCGTTCGAGGCCTGTCGTCTTTGTGATTGCGCGCGCTGTACGGATTTGCCGTTATTCCTCGCAGCACGTTTCACGTTTGCTTTGCCACGATTGGAATTGGCGCTTCGAATTGCAGCACTCAAGCCCGGTGCGCCAATCGCGCTATTTGAGTTGGTATGCGCCGGTCTGTCCGTATTTGAGCGGCGCGCGGGACGATCGGTTTTGGCTCGATTCCTTGCGGACGTATTCGTATTTCTATTCACGGGACGTTCGCGACGAATGTTGTCGGTGCGACTACTCGCCGCCGTATTCGCGTTCCGGTTGGTCCGGTTTTGTGCAGCAGGTGCGCTGCGAGGCCTGGGATTCGCGAGTGCCGAAGGGCCTGCTAACGATCGAGATTGCGCGCTTGCGGCCCTTCGAGTTTCGGTCCCACGACGATTTCTCGCATCCCTCGCTGGACCATTGCGATGATTCGTCGCATTGCGGGTTTGATTTCTTCGATTTCGACTATCGACGTTCGCGCCGCGGCGACCGGACGCGTTTGCAAAGGCACCACGATTCGCACCCACAATAGCGCCACTGAGGCTGGGCGTGCCACGTCTAATAGTGTTGCCTCCAGTGGATCGATTTGCGTTCGATGAGTTACCCGAAACCACGCCTTGGGCCCGCCTCGAATTGCGCAGTGAACCACCCACATCGGGCCGTCTAAATTGATTCGCGACTGAGTTTCGATGAACTGTGTTTCGACTCGGGCGATTGATGCTTTGTGTGCCGCGGTTATTTCGATTTAAATCAGCGCGTCGACTATCAAAATTATTTCGGTGGTGACGGAATCGCTGCCCGTGTCGGTTTCCGGGGTTCCAGTAATCTCCATAACGGTTATGGCTCCGGTGATGTCGTGAATTTCGTCCGTGATCATAAGCACCCAGTCGTCGAAATATAGACCGATTGAAGCTGTGGCCATAATAAGGATGACTTCGGTACCCGTAGTGGTGCAGGTGCAAGCGGTTCGCAAACCATCCGATACTGAATGCTGTGGAGATCCCCCAAAACCCGCTGGCGTAATAGTGCGAATTGGTTGCATAAGGATAGTAGTAAACAGGATATCGATTCGGGTAATAGTGATAGGCCACTGTTGATTGCGGATAGATAACTTGTGCGGGTTCGTAATACGGAACGTAAATGGATTGCGGATCGGCCGAACTGATTTCAATCGCGCCATCGTTCTGGCTGACCACTTTGTGGCCATCGGTCTGTAAATTTCCCGCGTCACTCGCACGTTGTCGAAATCGTTCGACAGCCTCGATGACATCGGATTGTTGGTTAATAACTGCTTCACCCAACGCCCAGGTCCAATCAAGATTTTCGTTCAGCAGCGCGATGACTTCGGGGTAGTTAAGTAAGGCCACAACCGTATCGTCCCATTGCGGGTTCGGTTCCAGTGCGGGATTGGACTTGTGACCTTCGAGATAGCGGGCCGCCTGGACAATTTGTAAAGGGAACGTGGATCCGGGCAGTACAATACCCAGCAGTTCATCCGGATACAGCGCGATTGGAGCGACGACGGCTTCTAGAGAATTTTGATCTAAGATTTCAAGCGGCGCTTGTGCCTGACTGGCGAGTGTCGTTGATTGCGCGGCGGCGAGCGGCCCGCATAGCGACCCTATCGAGAGGGCTAGAACAACGGTCTGTTTGACGGTTAGCTTGTTCATGGGTCACCACCTTACGCTTAAATTTAGGCTAGGTCTGCGTACTTGGAGCCAGCTTAAGGAGCCCAGTGTGAACCTTACCTGAATTGGCCGGATCTAGCCGAAAACGGCGGTTTCAGCCCTTTGATCAAGCCGAATTCATGCGGTTTCTAGCCTTTGGACCGAATACTCACTAGTGAGTGATATCGAGTCGGTTGTGCCGTGGAATCCCGCTTATTGTTTGGCTGATCGGAAGGGAAGTCGCCTCCTAATAGCGGATCCGCATGACAGGTAAGCTTCGACGCCGACCATTGGAGCGTTACGGTGGATTCGTTATGATGAATTTGCACCTAGGCCGAGCGATCTCGGCGGATAGAATAATCCCAAATAGTTTAAGGAAATATCATGATCTACGAAGTGCGTACTTATCAGCTGAAACCAAGGGCAATACCCGAATTTCTCGATCTCTTTGGTACAGCGCTCCCGATCCGGGAAAAAGTATCGAAACTCGGTGGGTTCTTCTACACAGATATCGGGCCGCTAAACCAAGTTGTCCACCTATGGCCGTACAAGAGCCTCGCAGAGCGCGAGAAAAAACGCGCGGCGTTTACTACTGGGGAGTATTCCGGTTGGCCGCCTAAAGTGGGCCACCTTATCGATACAATGACGTCTGAGATTTACATCCCGTCACCGTTTACGCCAAAGATGGCTAAAGGAAATCTGGGTCCGGTTTTTGAATGGCGTGAGTACGCAATTCTCCCCGGTATGATGGATGAAGTGTATCGGAACTGGGAATCGAAATTAGCCAAACGTTTGGAGCTGTCACCGCTCGTCATGGCGATGCATAGTGAAATTGGTGGGCTGTCAAAATTTGTGCATGTTTGGGCCTACGAAAGTCTTAACCACCGGGCGGAAGTTCGTTCGGAAGCGGTGGCGAAAGGCATATGGCCGCCTAAAGGCCGCAAAGAAACGCTCGTGTCTCAATCGAGCAAGATCGTCTTAGCTGCGCCATTCTCGCCAATCAAATGACGAATACGCGCTAGGTGATTTGAATTCATCTTGCGAAATTTAATTAATTAGAGAAGGAGGAATTATGAAATTCGGAAAATTTGGGGTTTTTACTTTCACAGACATTCTCGATCCTAAGCAACTAGCCGAACTGCCGCAGCGGCTAGAGGAGTTGGGTTACTCAACGTTATGGTATCCGGAAGCGACGAACTATGAGGCTTTCGCGGTTGGCGGTTACTTGCTGAGCCATAGCAAAAATCTAATGATTGCCAGTGGCATCGCGAATATCTATGCCCGGGATCCGGCAGCAAGCGTTATGGGTCACAATTCGCTCAACGCGTTGTATGGCGGTCGTTTTGTCCTTGGTCTTGGTGTCTCGCATGCGCCAATTGTGTCTGACCTGCGCGGTCACGATTACACGAAACCCGTGGCCACGATGCGTGCGTATCTCGACGGCATGGATCAAGCATGGGCAGCACTTGGTGGTGCACCGGCCGAAAAGCAGGTGGTGTTGGCGGCCCTTGGTCCCAACATGTCGAAACTGGCTGCGCAACGGACTCTCGGATCTTTCCCTTACAACATCACGCCAGAGCAAGCTGGAATTTCGCGTTCCAACATGTCGCGGGATTCCGCTGTGATCTGCGAACAAAAGGTTTGTCTGTGTAGCGATCCAGTGAAGGCGAGAGCAGCGGCTCGCGCAGCTTTGGGGATCTACATGTCGTTGCCAAATTATTACAAGAACTGGTTTCGTTTGGGTTTCAATGAAGATGATCTAAAAGATGGCGGTAGCGATCGACTTATGGACGCCATGGTGTTTTGGGGATCGGCCGACGAAATCAAAGCGAAACTACAGAAGTATTTCGATGGCAGTGCGAACCAAGTTGTTATTCAACCGGTTCGAGTCGACGGCCAACCGGGACCGTGTTGGGATGCACTCGAGGCTTTAGCTCCAGGCGCATAATCTTCGAGGTCCTACGGTCGGCGGCAGCTCAGGGTGTCGCCGATCTTCGTAGGCGCCGAGCCGAAACGCCCTATTGATTCACTCCGAATTCAAGTGTTCTGTAGGGTCAACCGGCGGAGGTACAACGCCGGTACCCGTTGTAGCGGCGACTATCGCTTGCGCTTGCGCGCGGCCCGCGGCG
>JBLFWZ010000064.1:0-17989 GCA_047611905.1 Gammaproteobacteria bacterium
AGTCCCCCCGTCCGTAAGAGGGATGCGTCGTTCGCACGATAGTCTTAAAAAGGCAACTCTGTCGGAAGACCCAACAACGGGTGAAATTCACCGTCGACACCACGTTAGCCCGGACGGGTATTATCGGGGCAAGCAAGTCGTCCCTGACGCAGAATAGCTTCCTCAGCAGTTTTAAAATCGCACTCAACGTGTCATCTGTGATAGGTATTCCGTGGCAATAACCATAGCCTTGGACGCCATGGGCGGCGACCATGGTTTAGACGTTACGCTTCCAGCTGCACAACGCGCGCTAAGCCAACACGCAGATCTATCGCTTTACCTAGTCGGCGATGAAAGCGAGATCGATTTGCGACTTAGGACGTTGCCCGAAGGCTTACGCGAGCGGTGCGAGGTATTGCACGCACCGCAAACGGTCGAAATGGATGACAAACCTTCGTCGGCGCTCCGCAACAAGCGCGATTCGTCCATGAGGTACGCGATAGACCTGGTCAAAGATAGCCGCGCGGACGCCGCCGTAAGCGCCGGAAATACCGGCGCTTTGATGGCTATCGCAAGGTTTGTCCTGAAGACATTACCGGGCATCGACCGACCTGCTATTTGCGGCGTCATGCCCGGGACTAACGGTGAGACACACATGCTTGACCTCGGGGCTAACGTCGATTCTAGCTCTGAAGAATTATTCCGTTTTGCAGTTATGGGATCCGTCTTGGCGAGCTCCGTAGGAAGTAAGCCCAGCCCCACAGTCGCATTGCTGAATATTGGGGAAGAGGAAATCAAAGGCAATGACCGAGTCAAACAAACTGCCGCACTACTAGAAAATAGCGATTTGAATTATTACGGTTTTGTTGAGGGCGACGACATATTCAAAGGCACGGTCGATGTGGTCGTTTGCGATGGTTTTGTTGGCAACATCGCGTTGAAGGCCAGCGAAGGCGTAGCGCGAATGTTGGTGCAGTTCGCGCGCGACGAATTTGGCCGAAGTCTAGTAACAAAACTCGGCGCGCTAGTGGTAAAACCCACTTTAACCGCAGTACGAAACCGCGCGGACCCTGGTCGCTACAACGGAGCGAGCATGCTCGGTTTAAGAGGTATTGTGGTGAAAAGTCACGGCAGCGCGGACGCTGCGTCGTTCGCAAACGCAATTGAGGTCGCCATCGCCGAGGTTCAAAACAACGTGCCCGAACGTATCGCCCAGCACATCGAAAAACTCCTCGCCAGAAATTAAGATGACAGAAAAATTCGCGTTCGTTTTCCCTGGGCAAGGCTCGCAAGCAATTGGCATGTGCGCGGCCCTGTTAGATGATTTCCCCGCAGTTGCGCAACGGTTTAGCATCGCGAACGACATCCTCGGTTACGATATCGCGGCCCTCATGGCAGATGGCCCAATCGAGGAACTGAACAAAACGACAACAACGCAGCCTGCTATGTTAGTTGCTAGCATCGCGACGTGGGACGCATGGCGCGACTGCGGCGGGCCCCTTCCAAACTACATGGCCGGACACAGCTTCGGTGAGTATTGTGCACTGGTTTGCGCGAACTCCATCAGCTTCGAGGACGCCGTGTTTCTCGCTGCGGAGCGAGGACGCTTTATGCAAGAAGCCGTACCTGCCGATCGCAGCGCTGTGTGTGCGGTGTTGGGGCTGGACGAAGATGTACTCGATCCTATTTGCGCATCAGCTGCCCAGGGTCAAGTCGTCCAATGCGCGAATATTAACGCGCCCGGGCAGATTGTGCTCACCGGAGACAGAGACGCTGTGCAACGAGCATGTAAGCTTGCGCTCGACGCAGGCGCAAGAAAAGTGATTCCGCTAGCCGTTAGCGCACCGGTGCATTGTGCATTGATGTTGCCTGCAGCCGAGCGACTGGCAAACCATATTAAAAGTATCAATATCGCGATGCCAGACATCCCGATAATTCACAACGTCGATGCGAAGCCGAGAGCCAACGTAGATGATATTCGCGCAGCCCTGATTGCGCAGATGGCATCTCCCGTTCGATGGCGTGATACGGTGGAGTACTTCGTTGAGAACGACATCCGTACCACCATCGAGTGTGGCCCCGGGAAGGTACTATCTGCGCTGGTGAAACGAACTAGTAAAGCCATTAAGACGCTGCCGATCTCAAGCCGCGCGTCCATTGATAGCGCGATCGGCGGGCTGCAATCGACCAACAAAGGTGGCAACAATGAATGACGCTAAATGCGCTATCGTAACCGGCGCAAGCCGCGGGATTGGCAAGGCGATCGCCGGCGCGCTTTGCGCGGCGGGGTACGATGTGATCGGTACGGCGACCAGTGACGTGGGTGTTAAAAGTATAGAGGCTAATTTGTGTTCCCTCTATCCGGGCTCCTCGGCGATGGTGCTCGATGTGACGAGCGACGCCTCAATTGAGGCGTTTATTTCTGCGCTGCTAGCGGCCGAGCACCAGCCGCACGTCTTAGTGAACAATGCTGCAATAACCCGTGACAATTTAGTGTTGAGAATGAAGGACGACGAATGGGACGACGTCTTGTCTGCAAATCTCACTTCCGTATTCAAACTCTCTAGGCGATTAATTCGGATTATGATCAAGGCACGTGCTGGACGAATCATCAATATTGGATCCGTGGTCGGTTCGATCGGTAACGCCGGCCAGACTAATTATGCCGCGGCGAAAGCCGGCATGGTCGGATATACCAAATCGTTGGCGCGCGAGATCGCGAGCCGCGGGATCACCGTCAACGCAGTAGCGCCGGGGTTTATCGATACCGACATGACAAAAGACTTGGCTCCTGCACATCGCGAACAGATGCTCTCGCAGATACCTGTAGGAAGACTCGGTAAGCCAGAAGAAATCGCAGCAGCGGTGGTCTTTCTCGCGTCGGATATCGCCGGTTACATTACGGGAGAAACTCTACATATAAATGGCGGCATGCATATGGCGTAAAGGCCAAACTTAGGTGTCATGAAAGAGCCACCTAACAATTCCAGAATTCTAATTAAGTATTTGTTTTTTATAACTAATTTCGAGCAACGATGGTCGTTGCTTGCAACATAGATGGTTTCCACTAAACTATCACCCGCCGCAGCCCCGGCTGCAGTTGACTTGGGAGGAAGGTCAAGCATGAGTAGCGTTCAAGAACGTGTAAAAAAGATCGTCATCGAACAATTAGGCGTTAAAGAAGAAGAAGTCACCGATGCGGCGTCATTTGTTGACGACCTTGGGGCTGATTCGCTCGACACCGTCGAGCTGGTGATGGCGTTGGAAGAAGAATTTAAAACTGAAATACCCGACGAAGAAGCTGAAAAAATCACCACTGTCCAACAAGCGATAGATTACATCACCGCAAATCTGGACTAATCATAAGAAAGCGCCGATGTGGGAGGCCGCGATTTCGAAGAGAACGCGGCCTTTCCTACATTTGGGCATTAATTAATTACGAGGATTGAGATAGTGCCACGCCGTCGCATCGCAGTTACTGGGTTGGGTCTTGTCTGTCCGGTTGGAAATACCACTGAGCAGGCCTGGAGCAACATCGTAGGAGGTGTTAGCGGAATAGGCCCTATCACCAGCATGGACGTTTCTGATTTCAACGCCAAGATTGGCGGCGGAATAAAAGATTTCGATGTTGAGCTTTACGTTCCAAAAAAAGACGCCCGCCGAATGGATCCTTTTATTCACTATGGACTGGCGGCGTCGATCCAAGCAATCGAAGACTCCGGACTAGAAGTTACCGAAGACAATGCACGTCGCATAGGCGCGTGTATCGGTTCGGGAATCGGTGGCCTCCCCGGAATTGAGAAAGCATACCAATCTTACCTCGACGGTGGTGCACGCAAAGTTTCACCGTTCTTTGTGCCTGGCAATATCATCAATATGGTGGCCGGGAATCTCTCGATCCGTTATGGACTGAAAGGTCCAAACTACGCGATGGTGACAGCCTGTTCGACGGGCGCGCACTGCATTTCGAATGCCGCGCGAATGATCGAACGTGGCGATGTCGATGCTATGGTCGCGGGCGGTTCGGAGTACGCGACAAGCTATACAGGTTTGGGTGGTTTCGCCTCCGCAAAGGCATTGTCGACAAGAAACGATGATCCCCAACGCGCTAGCCGCCCCTGGGATCTAGAACGTGATGGATTTGTCCTAAGCGACGGGGCTGGAATAGTCGTTCTCGAGGAAATGGAATCCGCAAAACGGCGTGGTGCCAAAATTTATGCGGAACTTAGCGGAGCTGGCATGTCGAGCGACGCCTTCCACATAACAGCGCCGGCACCCGACGGCGAGGGTGCGGCGTATTGTATGGAATTAGCTCTCGCGGACGCCGGGATCAACCGCGAAGATGTTCAATACATCAACGCTCACGGCACCTCCACACCGGCGGGAGACAAAGCCGAGACTGACGCAGTTAAACGCTATTTCGGCGACCGCGCTTATAAGATCGCTATGAGTTCGACGAAGTCGATGGTTGGCCACATGCTCGGCGCAGCGGGCGGAGCAGAAGCCGTCTTCACAATACTTTCGATCCGTGACCAAGTCGCGCCGCCGACAATTAACCTGACAAACCCAGATCCGGAATGCGATCTCGACTACGTGCCTTTAGTTGCTCGTGATATGAAAATCGATGTAGCGATTTCTAATTCGTTCGGCTTTGGCGGAACGAACGGAACGCTGGTGTTTTCGCGCGTCTAGTTTGTCTTGAGCTAGGTTCGGTCTCATGCCTGCTGGGCTGTTCGGGATGCAGCGAGAAGACCTTAGCTATCGACCGAAGTATGTCTCCGTCAACAGCTAACCGACCGAACACTCGCCATGTGCAACGTTACATTCGAATACCTCGCCGTGTTCAGCGAGAAAACCCGCAACAGCAGGCCCTAGACTGCGCTCGGTCCGAACGCCTGGTCTACAACAGCCATGTATCTCTTCGGGCGGCCCTGTGTAAATTATTTTCGATGTCCGAAAAATCGGTCTCAACCTCGCTTCAAGACAGGTTGGCGAATGTGCCGGTAGTTTCTGAGCTTGCCAACCAATCGATTGCCCGAACTCCATGGCTCCCGCCCGATGAGATATCGATTAAGTTATGCGACAGCCACGCCGTATATGGACGGGTTATGGGTGATGGCGTGACCGAGATCTACTCCGCCATGGAGTCGCGAGAAGGCGACAGCCGAGCACCCTCGATGAGCGCGACTTCGCGCCGACTGCGAAACCCTTTGGTCTGCGGAATATTTCAATAATGAAGCGAATCTTCCTCTGGGGTTCGATATCCGTGCTCGGCATAATGCTAGTGGTTGCTAGTGCAGCATTTTGGGTATGGCGCGACGCCCAAAGCGTTTTGGACACGCCGATTAACTTAGTTGAAGGTCCCGAGCAGTTCGAGATAAATCGTGGTGCGTCATTAGCGACGATCGCGCGCAACCTGCGCGACAGGGGCTGGTTGGCGAACGAACATTATTTGCGCTTAGAAGCTCGCCGACTAAAAATAGGGGGTGGACTACAAGCCGGATTATACGAAGTGACAGAAGGTTCGACCCCCCGTCAGCTCCTGAGACTGTTCGTGAGCGGCGAAGTAAAAGTTTTTCAGATCACGTTTATCGAAGGGACCACCTTTCGCGAAATACGCAAGGTCTTGGCGAGTAACGATAATCTTAAATCTACCATCACTGATAAAGATGCGGTCTGGATTGCCGGACAAATCTCAGCCGATTTAACGAATATAGAAGGACAAATATTTCCCGCAACGTATTATTTTTCGCATGGCGAAAGGGACATTGATATCCTGAGACGTGCACATACTCGCATGCGGGAATTACTCGAATCCGAGTGGCAAGGGCGAGCTGCAGAACTGCCCTATGCGAGCCCTTACGACGCACTCATCATGGCGTCAATTATAGAAAAGGAGACTGGCGCCGAAAGCGAACGGGCCCAGATATCCGGGGTTTTTGCGCGACGCCTAAAATTCGGCATGAAATTGCAAACTGATCCAACCGTCATTTACGGACTCGGCACGGCTTTCGACGGCAATCTGCGTCGGGTCGACTTAGTTGCAGACACCCCGTATAACACTTACACCCGTCACGGTTTACCTCCAGCCCCAATCGCCATGCCTGGTGCTGCATCAATTGAGGCGGCGCTACATCCGGCGACCGGGTCGTATTTATATTTTGTTGGTAAAGGGGATGGCAGTCATCAGTTTTCGATTAATTTAAAAGACCACAATGCTGCCGTGCGTCGATACCAACTCAAGCCACGCCGGAGCGAACGATGACGATGACCCGCGCGAAATTTATAACCCTGGAAGGTTCCGAAGGAGTCGGCAAGTCGACGCAGTGCGCCTTGCTCGCGAGCGCAATTGTAGAGGAACTCGGGCAAGCGCTGTGTACGACCCGGGAACCCGGTGGAACCGCTCTCGGTGAATCCATTCGTTCGATGCTACTAGATACTAGCTTGCCACCGATGGATGCAATGACCGAAGTGTTGTTAATGTTCGCCGCACGCGCCGAGCATCTGGATAAGGTGATCCAGCCTGCGCTAAACGCACGCCAATGGGTATTGTGCGATCGATTTACAGATGCGAGTTACGCCTACCAAGGCGGCGGTCGCGGCCTTGGGGCAGACGCGATAGCGGTTTTGGAGAATTTAGTTCAAAACGAATTGCGGCCTGATCTAACCATCATTCTCGACCTCGACGTCGAGGTCGCATTCAGCCGAATCGAAGCTCGCACGCAGGCCGACCGCTTCGAACTCGAGAAACGCGAGTTTTTCAAAATCGTGCGGCAAACCTATTTGGAACGGGCAGAGCGCTTCCCTGACCGAATCGTTATTGTCGATGCCGCAGCGAGTGTTCAGCAAGTTCACCTCGAGGTTCTCGATACCGTGCGCAAACGATTACTGTGAAGACGCTCTACCCGTGGCTTTCAGAGCAGTGGACGCAATTGCTCGCCAGCGCAGAAAATAACCGCCTCGGCCACGCGCTGTTATTTAGCGGCGGCGACGGCCTCGGTGTGGAAGGATTCGCCTTCGCATTTGCTGAATATGTGTTGTGCGAAGCGCGCGAACAACACCCATGTGGTGATTGCCGTAGTTGTAGTTTATTCGCCGCCAAATCGCATCCGGATTTCAGACTAGTGCGTCCGCCCGAAGAGGGAAAGGCCATTGGGGTTGACCAGATCCGCGCGATCTCGCAATTTTATGCACTCAAATCGCACTATGCACACGGCAAAGTTGTGCTAATACACCCAGCAAATTCAATGAACCGAGCTGCCTCGAACGCAATCCTTAAGATTCTTGAAGAACCACCGGCTGGAGCGCTTTTACTGCTAGTGGCGCATCGCTACAGCGATATTTCTATGACGATTAGAAGCCGCTGCGTACGAGTTCCGTGCGATCACGTTGATCGACAAGCTGCTCTGGAGTGGCTCGCAACGCAATTGCCAGAACAACCGCAAGCTGGGCTCAATACACTCCTTAGACTAAGCGGTGGAGCGCCGCTGAGTGCCCTTCATCTTGCCTCTCATGACGGCTTCGAAATCGATGCAGAGTTGTTTCAATCCTTTGAAAGAATTGTTCAAGGACGATCCCATGCTCTCGTTGAGGCTAAAAAATTCAAGGGTTTGTCGCTAGCGGAACTACAACGCCATCTGGGGTCGATGATCGCACGGATCATTTTCGCAAAATTCGACCTTCATTCGTTTTACGAACAAACGACAGCACCGTTGGATAGTCACTTGCAAGGCCTCGCAGATCATTTAGACTTGAAGCACTTATATGCGTTTTCGGACCTAATGGTTGAATCTAAATCTCTTGCCGCACGGCAATCCGGCTTGCGGGATGGCGACTTGGCTGAGACGCTTTGGTTGGGCTTAGCGCAAGCGGCGCAAAACCCGTAGAACTGAGGAGATATACATGGCCGTAAATGGCAAAAATGCGCGCCAAGGTATATTGTCGTTAACTATTCGCGATAAAAGTTCGCTGTACGCGGCGTATATGCCGTTCGTCAAGAATGGTGGCTTATTCATTCCAACGAACAAAAACTACAAAATTGGCGACGAGGTCTTCATGCTCCTCACGCTAACGGACAGTAAAGAGAAACTACCTGTAGCCGGTCGCGTCGTGTGGATCACACCTGCCGGCGCTCAAGGGAACCGTAACGCCGGCATCGGTGTTCAGTTTAGCGAATTAGATAACGGTGCAACGCGAAATAAAATTGAGACGCAACTGGCCGGTGCGCTCAAGTCGGATCGCCAAACTCATACCATGTAACCTAGATGGCCAGGTGATCGTCGTGACACCACGCCATCAACACCTGTTATACGAATGAAATGTCGCTTGTTGATTCTCATTGCCACCTGCCTTTAGTGGCCTCACCCGATCGCAGCGTCACGGACGTCGTGTCGAGTGCCGAACAAAACGGCGTATCGCACATGCTTTGCGTCTGTGTGGACATAGAATCGTTTGCCGGCGTTCGCGATGCCGCGCTAAACCACGATAACGTGTTTGCCTCCGTTGGCGTCCATCCAAACACCGAACAAAGTGCCCATGAACCATCAGTGGATGAATTGCTCACGCTCGGCGCCGATCCGTTAATTGTTGCAATCGGGGAGACTGGACTCGACTACTTTCGCAGTGCCGGCGACTTAGAGTGGCAACGTGACCGGTTTCGACGCCACATTGTGGCTGCGCGGCAACTAGAAAAACCGCTAATAATTCATACGCGCGAGGCTTCGGCCGACGTGATCTCTATCCTGGATTCCGAAAATGCTCGAGACGTCGGCGGCGTGATGCATTGTTTTGTTGATGATTGGGAAACCGCTAGCGCCGCGATGGATATGGGGTTCTACATCTCGATTTCTGGCATCGTCACCTTTAAGACGGCCGCCGCATTGCGTGAAGTTGCCGCCAAAGTGCCGCTTGACCGTCTCTTAATCGAAACCGATTCGCCCTGGCTCGCTCCTGTGCCGCGGCGAGGCAAACCGAATGAGCCAGCTTACGTTAAGCATACGGCCGAATATTTGGCTGAATTGCGCGGTTTATCGTTCGAAGAGCTAGCTGCTGCCACGACTAAAAACTTCTTCGAGCTATTTAAATTTGCTGTTTAGTTCCGCGAAGCGCCGTAAGATAGGCAGGCAATCGCAAATTACAATTTGCAGCTGTAGATACATGTCCTCGATGGGACAAACGCGGCTGCGCAAACCTGTTACTTGATTCGACGGAGGGCAACCCATGTCACTGCAATCGTTAGATCACTTTCTAGTCTATGCTTCGGACCTCGAAGTCACCAAGCAATTCTATGTCGACACACTCGGACTCGAACTGGGCGTACGACCGCCATTCGGATTCCCGGGATATTGGCTGTATCTCGAAGGGCGCGCGGTAGTCCATTTGGCCGGCGATGACGGCACGGGTAGCTACGAGAAATACCTAGAAAAGCCTAAAATTCAAGTCGGTGGCGGTACCGGGGCGCTGGATCATATTGCGTTTCGCTGCGGCAAGTTCGAGGACTTTCGAACTAAACTAGATAGTCTGGATGTTGGCTACACCCACAAAGTGGTGCCTGAGTTCGAGTTACAGCAACTTTTCGTTAAAGATCCTGATGGGTTAACGATAGAACTTAATTTCTTCAATTAACGGACGGCGAATAATTTAAATTGGATGGGCGCGGGCACGAAGATTCCAAGCTGACGTTGCGCCGCGGGAAGCCCTGGACAAGAGGCGCGCTGCGCCCGTCGCGGCGTTTGACCGGCGAACATCGTGATTAAGTCGCGCTGCTCAATTGGTGTGATCGGCGGATCGATTGCCGGCTTACTGGTCGCATTGGTGCTTCGACGAAAAGGCTGCGAGGTCAACGTATTCGAGCGGAGCGAGGCCGAGCTAGCGACCAGAGGTGCCGGCATAACGCCACATCAACCTTTGTTCGAAGCTTTCAAACAAGCAGATATCGAGATCAAAGATGCGATGGGGGTTAGGTCTCGTGGCCGACTATTTCTGGCGCGAAACGGTCTCATTGACGATAGAAATGAAACGCCTCAGCTGTTCACCTCTTGGGGTTTGTTGTATCGATTCCTGCGTAAGGCGTTGCCGAACGATAAGCATCACAACGGCGCCACTCTCACGTCCATAGAGTCGAACGAATCAACAATACGGGCGGCGTTTAGCAATGGCGCTACTCACACATTCGACTGGTTAATCGGTGCAGATGGTGCTCGGTCGCCCGTGCGAAACGCTGTCGCGCCGCATCTGCAGCTGCGCTACAACGGCTACGTCGCGTGGCGCGGATTGCTAGACGAATCGCGACTTAGCGAAGACATAGCCGCTCAACTAAACGATCGCATGACTTTTTACTTACCGCCAGGCGAGCACATGCTTGGTTACACTGTTGCAGGCCCAAACGACAGCCTAATTCGCGGACAGCGATGGTATAACTGGGTTTGGTATCGTCCCGTCGCCAGCGGGCAAGACTATGCATCGATGTTTACTGATGCTCGTGGGGCCTACCATATCGAAGGAATTCCCCCACCGTTAATTCGCGCAGATGTCCTGGCTAGAATGCGCGCCGACGCCAAGCGCCTACTCCCGCCGCAATTTCGTGCCGTGGTGGGATCCACGCAGCAACCCTTCCTACAACCCATTACAGAACTGGGCTCTGATAAAATGGTTTACAACCGCGCAGTATTAATTGGCGATGCGGCTTTTACGGTAAGACCCCATATCGGTCTCGGTGTATCCAAAGCCGCTGACGACGCCGCAACGCTCGCCCAAGTTTTTAGTCAACCTTGCGAGGACATCGGGCGCGCATTACTCGAATGGGAGACATCTCGGATGGCCTTCGGCAACGCCGCGCTGCAACGTAGTGCGGACCTCGGTTGTTACCTCGGAAACGACGCAGAAAGTGCAGACGAAATTCGCCGACATGAATATTTTCGCCGTTCGGATGTCGTTTTAACCGGCATCGCAGCAGCCGATCCCCATCAATTTCTTCAACTTTGAAGGTGCTCTCGATGACTGATCCCAATCAAACAATCGGGCCGTATTGTGAAGTTTACGATGAACCGCGACATCGGTTTCATATACGCAATCGGTATGTGAATGCGTACGACATCCTGCTTCCACCAGAAAATATCACGAAATTTCATCGTCATTGCGAAGATACGGTGTATTTTGTTATCGCCGACGCGGAGGTCGAAGAATCGTTTCACGATAAAGCCACGATTCGTACTGTTGCACCGTGCGGCGGAACCCTGGATCGAGCACACCGCGATGAACCCTTGATCCATCAAGTTAAGAATGTTGGCGGCGCCGTCATGCACATGGTCGGAGCTGAGGCGCTTGAGCGTCCGCGCGTAGAAAATGCTGCGCCAATTACTCTATCGGGCCATCCCCAACTGTGGGAGTCCGAACGTTTTTGCGTGTACGAGTTGGTGAGCGAAAAGAATTCTCAATGCACCATCAACGATGTCTACGGTCTACTAGTCAGCTTAGATTCCGGCGTTGTTCAACTAGGGAATTCGAACCGAGCTGGGCTCGCGACAACACGTCTACATCCTGGAGGGTTCATCTGGCTTGAGCCAGAGGCAAGCATAAAAATTGGCGATAATTTTCGTGGCTTCTTCGCACAATGGCTCTGACTTAAAATCGCTGGTAAGGCGCTTGCACAGCGACGATTCATGGAGTGGCGCCCTAAAGTCGGCCAACAACGTTCGACAATCGATGACAAACGCAATAGGGAAAATATGGAAAATCTAGCGGAAATTGCTTTAGACCTGATTCTGACGCAAAAATTTGCGCCACCGGAAGGCTACGACATTGAAGATTCAGAGGCCATGCAACACGCTTGTTGGCAAGGGCTTTGTTACAGCCTCAACGACGAAGAGCGCGCCGCAGTACGCACCGTTGCTGAACGTCATATCGAAGAGCTTGAGTTAGAACCTATAGAAACCTTACCGGGTTACTTGCAACAAAAGCTCGCTGCCTTAAAAGATCTTGTGGCTGAGGCACCTCAATCCACGATCCTTCGATGAGCATAACGGACGCTTGGTCGCTGGAGGTCCGCGAAAAAGCCCACGATATCCTGCGCTCGGTATATGGATATCCTGAATATCGCGGCCAGCAGCTCGATATCATTGAAGCCGTAACGGCGGGGCAAGATTGTCTCGTGTTGATGCCGACCGGCGGCGGAAAATCTATTTGCTATCAAATTCCGGCGCTGATATTGCCTGGTGTCGCGATAGTTGTGTCTCCTCTCATTGCGCTAATGCACGACCAGGTCGCGGCGTTGAAACAGATCGGCGTACGCGCTGCGTATCTAAATTCGTCAATTTCCGTGGACGAACAAAACCAAATATTACAGGCGCTCAGTGCCGGCAATCTTGATCTTTTATATGTCGCTCCAGAACGCTTAATCCAGGAACGAACCTTGCAGCGCTTAAGCACGGTACAGGTTGGATTAATTGCAATTGACGAAGCGCATTGCGTCTCGCAATGGGGTCATGACTTTCGCCAAGATTATCTCGGTCTTGGCTTGCTCCGCGAGTGGTTTCCGGGTGTGCCACGCATGGCGTTAACGGCAACCGCCGATAACCGTACGCGCGAAGAAATTATTACGAACCTGAATCTCGAGAGCCCGAGACGCTTTGTCAGTGGTTTTGATCGAGCCAATATTTATTACGGTGTGCAGATTAAGACCGACGCAAGAAGGCAGCTCACGGCGTTTCTCGAGAACCGCAAAACCGAATGCGGGATCGTGTACTGCCTGTCTCGAGCAAAAGTCGAAAGTACAGCTAAATGGTTAAATGAAATTGGCATCAGTGCGTTTCCTTATCACGCCGGCTTACCGGCCGAAACTAGAGCTCAGAACCAAGATCGCTTTTTGCGCGAAGACGGCATAGTCATCGTCGCGACGATCGCCTTTGGAATGGGCATCGATAAACCCGATGTGCGTTTTGTGGCGCATCTCGATTTGCCCAAAAGCATGGAAGCCTACTACCAAGAGACCGGCCGCGCAGGCCGAGACGGTAACCCGGCCGACGCGTGGATGGTCTACGGTTTGCAAGATGTCGTTCGACTTCGGCAAATGCTCGATAGCTCTGAGGCGAATGAAAACCATAAACGACTTGAGCGACAAAAATTGGATGCGCTTTTAGGTTGGTGCGAGATAACCGAGTGTCGACGCCGCGCGCTGTTAGCCTATTTCGGCGACGAATCACCTGCACAATGCGGCAATTGCGATATCTGTGTAATCCCGCCAGTTACCTGGGACGCAACCAAAGCCGCTCAGCAATTACTATCGTGCATCTACCGTACTGGCCAACGCTTCGGGGCAGGGCACGTTATCGACGTACTGTTAGGTAAAACCACTGACAAAGTTAGGCAGCACGGGCACGCAGAGGTCAGCACGTTCGGATTAGGAGCAGATACGAGCGCAGAACAATGGCGCTCCATTTTACGACAACTCGTGGTCGGGGGCTTCGTGTCGGCAGATCCTGAACGGTTTGGCGCTCTTGTGCTCACGACCGAAAGTCGGCCGTTGTTGCGCGGCGAGGTGGCGTTGAGATTGCGCGAGGATCCGAAATCAATTGCCGGGACAAAAAACAAACGTCGGCCACGCGCCACGGTTAGCGCTGGCGATGAAGAGTTATGGCAGGCCTTGCGCGAGTGCCGTAGCCGACTTGCGAAAGACCAAGGCGTGCCGCCCTATGCCGTTTTCCACGACGCAAGCTTGCTCGAAATGATCGAGCTGCGACCGTCTAGCCTAGGCGCAATGAGGAGTATTAACGGCATAGGCGAGGTTAAGTTAGATCGCTATGGAGAAGAATTTCTCGCCATCATTAATTCGCCTACGACAGCCAGATTCGACGACTGAATCTTCCGTTATAGGACGAACTGTCGCACCGGCCGGAGGCTGAATAATTCGGTAACGGATGTCCTGCGGGCCCTTAAGACCCGCAAGCTCTACAAGCTCTAGCAGACTTCGAACAAACCAGCTGCACCCATACCGCCACCGACGCACATAGTTACAACAACGTTTTTTGCGCCACGGCGTTTGCCTTCAATTAAGGCATGACCGATCAAACGACTGCCGGTAACTCCGTAAGGATGGCCAACGGCAATTGAACCGCCGTTGACGTTCAGACGATCGTTCGGGATACCGAGCTTATCTCGGCAATAAATAACTTGCACTGCGAATGCTTCGTTAAGCTCCCACAAATCAATGTCGTCGACACTCATTCCAGCTTTGCTCAGAAGTTTCGGAATAGCAAAAACAGGCCCGATGCCCATTTCATCAGGTTCGCACCCGGCGACCGCGAAGCCGCGAAAAATACCCAGTGGTTGCAAGCCTTTTTGGGCAGCGAGTTTATCGCTCATGATCACTTGCGCGGAGGCGCCGTCGGAAAACTGACTGGCATTGCCGGCCGCGATTACGCCGCCTTCGACGGCAGGCTTAATCTGGGAGACGCTTTCGTAGGTAGTACCGGGACGTATGCCTTCGTCTTGGGATGCGGTGACTTCCTTAATAGTTTCCGCCGCCGTTTCCTTATCCACCATCTTCATTTGCGTCGTGATAGGGACGATTTCATCGTCGAATTTTCCGTCTTCGCGGGCTTGTGCAGCCTTGTTTTGGCTATCAACCCCATAACGGTCTTGGTCTTCCCTGGAAATTTTGTAGCGTTTTGCCACCATTTCTGCGGTTTGTAACATGGGCCAATAAATTCCTGGCCTGTTTTCTTGCAACCAGGATTCGACCAACATGTGCTGATTGGCTTCGTTTTGCACACACGAAATCGACTCTACACCGCCGGCGACGAAAACATCGGCTTCGCCGCTTAGAATTCGTTGTGCGCCGAGCGCGACAGTCTGCAAACCGGACGAGCAAAAACGATTCACTGTCATGCCCGATACGGTTACCGGCATCCCCGCCCGCAATGCTATTTGGCGAGCGATGTTTGATCCGGTTGCGCCCTCGGGAGTTGCGCAACCCATGATGACGTCCTCGACTTCGCCTGGTTCCAGGTTTGCGCGTTCTAACGCAGCCTTCACGACGTGACCACCTAAGGTCGCACCATGCGTCATATTGAAGGACCCGCGCCAGCTTTTACATAACGGCGTACGGGCGGTTGATACGATTACGGCCTCGGTCATGGCTACTTTCTCCTAGTCAAAAATACCGTGATTCAAAATTAGCCGGCAACTTTAGCCCACTGTGGCGCGGGCGTCACCCGATCGAACTAGCTGAGTTCGATGAACATTAGCTAGACTAAGCGAAAAGCTCTGGTCTTCGGTCATAACTCTACTCAACGCATAAGGTGCTATTTCATGAATTACCGATCGTGCTCGCGTCAATCGTCAAGCCGTCTAATTGGACAAACTGTCCGCGTCGTGGCCGCCGTTTCACTGCTGGCGATTTCGTCGCTCGTCCACGCTGAAGAATCACTACACGTTTTGCTCACTAACGACGACGGTTTTGACGCTCCTGGAATCACCGCGATGCACGAAGCGCTGGTCGGCGCAGGCTACAAAGTCAGCATCTCGGCGCCTCGAAAACAACAAAGCGGCAGTAGTATGAAGGTGACTTTAGGATCCATCGAAGTCGAGAAAACGTCGGAAAGCTTTTGGGTTATTGATGGTACACCGGCAGACTCTGTGTCGTTCGCGCTGCTCAAATTATTACCCACCAACCGTCCAGATGTCGTTATCTCTGGAATCAATTTTGGGCAGAATCTGGGCACCAATACGAACTTATCGGGTACCGTCGGCGCCGCTATTATGGCGACGCAGCTCTCTGTGCCTGCGATTGCTGTCTCGGTGGGACTCGATTTAGCCGAGCGTGAAGCAAAACCTGTTCGATTTCCGAGCACCCAGGCCGCGTTCGCACCCGCCGCCGATTTCACCGTCAGAATATTACGCCAGCTGGAGCTCAGTCATGATTCAGGATCACCATTGTTGCCCGCGAGCACTGTGCTAAATATCAATTACCCGGCCATACCGACCAACACCATTAAAGGCGTGCGCACCGCTAGCGTTGCTAAGGTTGGTGGCTTCGTTCCAAATTATCTTGAAGGGGACGTGCCGGGAAAATACGTCGCCACGTTAACGCATGGTGCTCCGGAAGATAGTTCGAGTACGAATCCGGACACTGCGTTATTTTCCGAGGGTTACATCACGATCAGCGTACTTGATGGCGATCTCAACCCTAATTTGACCGAGTCTAGCGAGACGAACGCTCGCATTGAGCAATTTCTGTTGAACCCGGTGAAATGACGGACGATGTGCCAAACGGCCCGCACCGTTCTTGTATGATAGGCGATTGGTCCACCATCGGTCGTTTGAATTCAGAGGGTTCTATGCGGAAGATTTATATTCATTATCGATATAACGATATAACAATTTTGTATACTAGAATCTTCGGGGCAATCTAACCCGATCCAAAAGCGCAAGGTGGAAAACCACGTCATGCTTGGAAACCCAGGTTCAACCGCCGCCGAGACGGCCGGCGAAGTGGCAGATGAGGTCAAAACGACTACCTGCTACATGTGCGCTTGTCGCTGCGGAATTCGAGTCTATCTAAAGGACGGCACCGTCCGTTACATAGAGGGCAACCCCGAGCACCCGGTAAATAAAGGCGTGCTATGCGCCAAGGGTTCGGCCGGGATAATGCAGCATTACTCACCGGCGCGTTTGTCAAAACCACTGTTGAGAGTCGGCGAGCGCGGTGCCGGAGAATTTAAAGAAATCGAGTGGGACGAAGCGCTTGATATCGCGGCCGGATGGCTCGGAAAAATTCGCAACACCGATCCTAAACGCTTAGCCTTTTTTACCGGGCGCGATCAAAGTCAATCACTGACGGCGTGGTGGGCGCAACAATTCGGCACCATCAATTACGCTGCTCACGGCGGCTTTTGTTCAGTCAACATGGCGGCGGCCGGTTTATATTCTATCGGTGGGGCCTTTTGGGAATTCGGCGAGCCCGATTGGGATCTAACCCGATACTTTCTGATGTTCGGGGTCGCAGAAGATCACGATTCGAACCCGATAAAAGCTGGACTTGGCAAACTGAAATCGCGCGGCAACGCAAAATTTGTGTCGGTAAACCCAGTCCGTACCGGCTACTCGGCAATAGCTGACGAGTGGGTCGGGATCCGACCTGGCACCGACGGCTTATTTGTTTTTGCACTAATTTACGAGCTGCTCAAAGCCGAACAAATTGATTGGGATTATTTAACACGTTATACGAATGCCAGTTGGCTCGTGATCCAAGATCCGGGTGCCGAAGATGACGGCTTATTTGCCTTGGATGCTGAAAGTGGCCAACAGCAATGTTACGACAAGAATTCAAACTCAATTGTGCCGGCTAGCCAGGTCGATGTGCGACCGGCGCTGGTGGGGAACTTCACCGCGATAGCGGACCGCAAGATTGTGCCGGTATTTCAGTTAATTGCTGAACGCTACTTGGATGAGCAGTACGCACCGGAGGCCGTTGCTGATCGTATTGGCATCGAGGCAAGTCAAATTCGGCGTATTGCGGCGGAACTTGCCGAAGCGGCATTCGAAAATGAAATTACGCTCGACATTCCGTGGACCGACTGGACCGGCAAACATCACGAACAAATGATTGGGCGGCCAGTGGCCATGCACGCAATGCGCGGAGTATCTGCCCACACCAACGGGTTTCACACCTGCCGCGCAATTCATTTGCTGCAAATGCTGCTCGGCTCAATTGACGTTCCGGGTGGATTTCGCTTTAAACCACCGTTTCCGAAACACATTCCACCCGCGCAAAGGCCCGCCCGCGATCCCGGTCAGCCGGCTACGCCACTCGGCGGCATCCCACTGGGTTTCCCCTCTGATCCCGACGATTTATTGGTCGACGAGGATGGCCGACCGACACGCATTGATAAGGCCTTTAGTTGGGAGTACCCACTCGCCATTCACGGCATGATGCACATGGTGATCCACAACGCGTGGAAGGGCGATCCGTATCCGATCGACACTTTGTTCATGTACATGGCGAATATGGCGT
>JBLFWZ010000065.1:0-17902 GCA_047611905.1 Gammaproteobacteria bacterium
ATGTTGGGACAGCCCGTTTGATTACGCGGCACAAGCGCTTTTGTATTTGCCTCGCATCGAGCTCGAACCTCGAGACCCTGCGTATTTGGAAGCAGTAGTGAATTTGTCGGTGCCGCTGATTGAAGCAACACGTGGACGCACGTTTTTATTATTTACGAGCTATCGAGCATTGGATGCCTGCGCATCGTTACTGCGTGAGCGAACTAAATTTCCGCTCTTGATTCAGGGACATGCGCCACGGGCGGAACTACTTAAACAATTTGAAGATTTAGGTAATGCCGTATTATTGGGGACAGCAACATTTTGGCAAGGTATTGACGTGCGTGGTGCCGGCCTGTCCTGCGTGATAATCGACAAACTCCCATTCGCTCCGCCAGATGATCCAATTACACGTAGTCGTATCAGCGCGCTAAAGGCCGACGGGGGAAATCCGTTTTTTGATTATCAGGTCCCCGAGGCCGTGATCACCTTAAAGCAAGGCGCCGGCCGGCTGATTCGTGATGACAAGGATCACGGGGTGTTGGTTTTGTGCGATCCGAGATTGGAGACAAAGTCCTACGGCAAGTCGTTTCTCAATGCGTTACCTGCAATGACGCGAACGAACGATATCGCAGAAGTTATCAGTTTTCTCGAAACCTTGTGAGCAAGCTCGGTCTAGAACGGCCAAGAGAGCGGAATTAGCAGCACCGCCATAACCCAGATTATCAACGATAGCGGTGCGCCAACTCTCAGGTAGTCGGAAAATCGATAACCACCCGGGCCGTAGACCATCAGATTGGTGGGATAGCCGATCGGCGTTGCTACAGTCATGCTCGATGCGAGCATGACGGCAATAACATACGGCATGTAGGAGACATTCAACGCCGTCGCGACCGCTAAGGCGATGGGCAGCATTAAAACGGCGGCTGCTTTGGCAGTAATGGTGGCCGCGAAGATCATGGCTAGCCCGAAAATCGCCGCCAGCATTACCGTTGGATCGGTTCCGAATAGGGTTTGAACGCTGTGCCCTATTAGGGCGGCGAGTCCGCTCACTTCCATTGCGCGACCAAGCGCTATCGCTCCGCCGATGACTAGTAAGACTTCCCAGTCGATAGCCTGGCGCGCGTTCGTCGCCTTACAGCAGCCAGCCGCAACCATAGCGATGGCGCCGCACAGGCTTGCCTGAAGCATGGATAAGTATCCGAGCGTTACGCTGGCAACCACCGCCACCATGATAGCTACTGCCGCCGGGGCACGCTGCGTTTCAAAGTGAAAGCCACCGTCCACTTTGCTGACTAAATAAAAATCGCGTCGATTGCGCTGTTGTTCGTGAAAATTGGGTCGCGCTTCAAGTAACAAAGTGTCGCCAGAACGTAGATCGATATCACCAATTTTCTTGTTTATGCGCTCACCGTTACGCGCAACAGCGAGTACTGCGGCACTGTAGTTAGTTCGAAAGCGTCCTTCTTTGATTGTTGATCCGATCAGCGGGCAGCTATCACTGACGACGGCCTCCAAAAGCACACGGTCGCTGCGACTTCCGTCAAGCTTGAATATTTGCTCGTTGGCTGGGCGAAGCCCATTGAAGCGTTGTAAATCGACCACGGAATCCACGACGCCAGCGAACACTAGGCGATCGTTTGCATGTAATTCAATGTTCCCCGATACCGCGGCAATAAGCTCATGATCTCGTTCGATTTCGATCAAATAGAGCTGCGGTAGGCCACGCAATCCGGCGCTCTCTATTGTTTGACCGATGAGCTCGCTGTCTTCATCGACGATCATTTCGACAACGTATTCGCGTGGATCGTCAGTCGGTTGCAGGGCCGGTTTACGTAACGGCAAGAATAGGTGGCTGAAGAAAATGGTACAGGCAATGCCGACAACGGCGATGGGTGCCGCGACGCTGAAGATTTCAAACATTCCGAGGCCAGGGTGCCCCATTTCTTCAATGAGCCAGCCGTTTACGATCACGTTTGTGCTGGTACCGATGAGCGTACAGGCACCGCCTAGAATGGCGGCGAAAGATAATGGCATTAGGAGCATCGACAAGCTAAAGCTGTTGCGCTTTGCCCAATCCTGGGTAATTGGCAGTAGCATTGCTACTAGCGGCGTATTGTTGAGAAACCCGCTCAATACCGCGGACGGTATTAGGAGCCGCACTTGCGCCGACAAAAGTGTTTTCGGTTTCCCGAAGAAGCGGTCCACTAACCAGTTCATCACACCGGTCTCACGTAATCCTGCAGCGACGATAAACAAGCAGGCGATGGTGACAACACCGTCGTTGGCAAGCCCCGCAAGCGCATCTTTCGCCACAATGACGCCGATATGATAGGTGCCATCGTGTACGACTGGCGCAACGCTGAGCAATGCGACACCACCCCAGATTGTGAAATCTGGGGCCCGATGCACCCACACTAGCGTGGTGATCACGAGACCAAGGACGATCGCGGTTACAACGGCTGGATCCATAGTTGAGTATATTAGAGTTGTGTTTAGCGCTGAAGATCAGCCCTTTGCAGCGGCGAATTATAGCCTAAGCGTGTTGAACTCATTGGCTTTTAGAAAGCGTCGGCCACAAACTGTGATCGTCACTAACACTTCGAGTATTGTGCGGCGTCCTAAGTTCGCGAGTTTGAGACTTCGCGTACGATAACGCGACGAGCACAATTCGAGTTCTTTGCGTACGCCGTGACTATCAACTAATGGAGAAAACATGAAGTCAAATTCGAAGCAGCGAACGTTAATGGTCGAAAAGATTGCCGTCATGCTGGAGATGCAAGATGGCATGAATTCCAGAGTCGATAAGAATTGGATCGAACGAGATAGACAGTGGTACCGAGCGCTTTGGATTGAGTGCGCTGAACTGATGGATCACTATGGTGGTTGGAAGTGGTGGAAAGATTCTCACCAGGACGTTGAGCAGGTGATGTTAGAAATTGTTGATATTTGGCATTTTGGCTTGAGCATGCGGATCACCCCAGATCGAAATCATCGTGTTGTTGCCGAACAGATAGCGCAGGAGTGGGAACAAGCGGCGTCATCAACAGGCTTTCTTGAAGATGTAGAAGCGCTCGCTAGATATGCGCTAGCGGAAAAAGGGTTTTTAATCCCCGTTATTCCGACGTTGCTTAACGGTGTCAGTCGTGACTTCGAGGATTTGTATCGCGGCTATGTTGGCAAGAATGTTTTAAATTACTTTCGTCAGGATCATGGCTACCGAGACGGTAGTTATGCGAAAACCTGGCACGGACGTGAAGACAACGAACATTTAGTCGAGATCCTAGCGGCCATTGATACGCATGATCTCGATTTCCGGGAACAGCTTTACGCCGCTTTGAAAGAGCGCTATCCGGGACCGATTGCATAAATTGCGCTGTCGGGTGGTTGCGGTGTGGACGCTCACACCGGGTTCCGTTAACTGCGATGTCGTTCGCGATCAGTTTCGCGACGTGCAGAATGTTCCTGCGAGCGGCCTAAGCTTTGGCCTCTAGATAGCGTTCAACATCGAGAGCCGCCATACAGCCGGCCCCAGCGGATGTTATAGCCTGCCGGTAAATCGCATCGGCGACGTCGCCGGCCGCGAATACGCCGGCAATATTCGTCGCGGTCGCGAATCCGTCTGGACCTTTCCCGACATTGATGTAACCGCCGCTCATGTCGATCTGTTGGTTAAAAATTTCGGTGTTCGGCTTGTGCCCGATCGCGATAAACGTGCCGTGCACGTCCAGCTCTTTGCATTCGTTAGTATCCGTACTGCGGATGCGTATGCCGGTCACACCGCTCGCGTCGCCAAGAACTTCATCAAGTACATGGTTCCACTCCACAGCTACATTTGTGTCTTGTTTCTGTAACAACCGGTTACTTAGAATTTTCTCTGAACGGAAGTGGTCGCGCCGATGAATTACCGTAACTTTTGACGCAATGTTCGACAAATAAAGCGCTTCTTCCACGGCTGTGTTGCCGCCGCCGATGACAGCAACCGGTTTGTTTCGGTAGAAAAACCCGTCGCATGTTGCGCATGCAGATACACCGCGACCCTTAAAAGCTTCCTCGGATTCGAGGCCTAAATATTTTGCGGTTGCTCCGGTTGCAATGATCAGGGCGTCGCAGGTGTACTCGCCTTGATCGCCGACCAGCCGAAACGGTGTTTCGGATAGGTAGGCGTCACTGATGTGGTCGTGGATCATTTCGGTGCCGAAACGCACCGCGTGGCGCTTCATGCGCTCCATGAGTTCCGGACCTTGTACGCCTTCGTCGTCCCCCGGCCAATTATCGACATCAGTCGTGGTGGTCATTTGTCCGCCGATTTCGACACCCGTTACCATGACCGGATTGAGCGCTGCGCGAGCCGCATAGACGGCTGCTGTATAGCCGGCCGGGCCGGAGCCGAGTATTAATACCCGGCAATGTTTTGTTGGCATAGTTCGGTGATCCTGTGTCAGAAAATGTGCGCTCGCGATCCTATCATGCCGCCGTAAGGTCGACTTCAGTGATTGAAGTGGGACTGCGACTGCGAGCTCAATGCACTGTGCCTTATACTGGGAGCCCGTCGGACTTAGGGCGTTGCAGTCGGCAACTGCTTGTGCGTTGCTCTATATCCTGCGTCCTTGCAGTCGCCCGGGAAAGCCGAGTTTAGCCATTTTTAGCGGACTTTCTCGTCAGGCAGAATGACTATTCGCTGCAAAAGTGCGCTAAAAATAACTCAAACCGGACTTACCCGCGTGACGAACGCCTATGTCCGACAAGCTCCCAGCTAACTTGGCCGAGCGACTTTAATAACCCCGAAGGTGAAATTATGACATTACCAACAACGATGCGAGCAGTCGAAATCACGGCCCCTGGTGATCCCAGCGTATTGCAGATCTGCCAGGCAGAAGTTCCCGCGTTAGGCCCAGGCGATGTCTTGGTCCGCGTCTTGGCTGCTGGCGTCAACCGGCCCGATTGCATGCAACGGCAGGGGCATTACAAGGTGCCCGCAGATGCCAGTGCTTATCCGGGACTCGAAGTTGCGGGCGAGATCGTTGCACGCGGCCCGCAAGCTACGCAATGGCAGCTCGGCGATCGGGTCGTGGCGTTAACCCACGGCGGCGGTTATGCCGAATTTTGTAAGGTCGACGAACGCCACTGTCTACCGTGGCCGGAAAACATGAGCAGCTTAGAAGCGGCTACGTTACCGGAGACCTGCTTTACGGTGCAGTACAACCTTCTTACACGTGCGGCCTTAGACGCCGCCGATACCGTGCTGATTCACGGCGGCAGCAGTGGCATTGGATCGACTGCGATTCAGGTATCGAAGGCCATTGGCGCGCAGGTATTGGTGACCGCCGGCAGCGATGACAAATGCGCTTACTGTCTCGAACTTGGTGCCGACCACGCAATCAATTATCGAACAAGCGACTGGCTGGCTGAAGCTGAGCGGATCACAAATGGGGGCGGAGTTAACGTGGTCCTCGATATGGTCGCCGGACCTTATGTCGATAAGAACCTCAAACTTCTAACGCTTGATGGACGTTATGCGCTGATTGCGTTTTTGCTTGGTCCTAAAGTTGAAATCAATTTAGTCCACGTGCTGACGAAACGTTTGACGTTGGGGGGATCAGCACTGCGTCCACAGTCGCCTGCGCAAAAATCCGCAATCGCGGCGAATTGCAAAGCGCTAATGTGGCCCATGATTGCGAGCGGCCAGTTGCGATCTGTCGTACATGCTAGTTTTCCGTTAGCCGATGTAGCTCAAGCGCATGAACTCATGGAAAGCGGCAGTCATATGGGTAAGATTGTTTTAGAAGTGGCGACCGACTAATACGCTTCCACGAAGGACGTTATTTGGGACTCGTGTCCGTCGATTGCGGTTAGCACGCTAGTAATTGCGGCCGTGGCTTGGCGCAATCATCACGAATCTCCGGCATAATACGGCCCCTTATTCGTCTAGAACCCTGTTATTGGAGGATGTTGCGTGCGGTCTAACTATCTATTTACGAGCGAATCAGTTTCTGAAGGTCATCCCGATAAAGTCTGCGATCGGATCTCGGATGCGATCGTTGATGAATTCTTACGTGCCGATCCGGTTTCACGAGTTGCGGCAGAAACGCTCACCACGACCAATCGAATCGTCATTGCAGGAGAGGTCCGAGGACCGGATTCGGTGACCAACGATCGTTTAATCGAAGTGGCACGCAATGCGGTTAAAGATATTGGCTATGAGCAAGCAGGTTTTCACTGGAAGAATGCGACGGTTGAATGCCATCTGCACAAGCAATCGGTCGACATAGCGCAAGGTGTCGATTCGGCTGGCGACAAAGATGAAGGTGCGGGTGACCAGGGCATTATGTTCGGATTTGCGTGCACCGAGACGGACGTGCTGATGCCGGCTCCCATCCACTATTCTCATCGGATACTGCAGGATTTAGCGGCCGTGCGCCACGACGGAACGGAATCGGGTCTTGGCCCGGATGCGAAAAGTCAGCTCACGCTACGCTATGAGAATGGCAAACCGGTCTGCGCGACATCGGTCGTCGTATCCACACAACACGACGAAGGACTTTCACAAGAAGACGTCAGAGAAATAGTCCGACCGCATGTCATCAAGGCATTACCCGATGGCTGGATGTGCGACGACGGTGAATTCTATGTTAATCCCACCGGTCGATTTGTGATTGGCGGACCGGACGGAGATGCGGGTTTGACCGGTCGCAAAATTATTGTCGATACCTACGGCGGCGCTGCTCCTCATGGTGGTGGCGCATTTTCGGGCAAAGATCCGACGAAAGTGGATCGTTCGGCCGCTTATGCCGCTCGCTACCTGGCAAAGAACGTGGTCGCAGCCGGCATTAGTAGTCGCTGCACGATTCAACTGTCCTACGCCATCGGTGTCGCTAAACCATTATCGGTGTATGTCGATTTGCATGGTCAAGGCAATGCGGATGAGAAGGCGCTCGAAAACGCACTTCAGAAAGTCATGGATTTGAGCCCGCGTGGAATTCGCGAGCACCTGAAACTTAGCAACGCAATTTATGAGCGAACTGCGGCGTACGGACATTTTGGCCGAGAACCAGAAGCCGATGGCGGTTTTTCGTGGGAAAAAACCGACCTTGTCGACGCATTGAAAGCGGCGTTGTAGATACCAAAGGCGCGGCGTCCATTGTTGCAATCACACGATCTCGCCGCCGTAGGCGGGGGGCGGAATGCAAATTTCTAACGAACAGACAATTTAGGCAAAGAGGAAATATGAAGTGAGTAGTTCAAAATCTAGCAGTGCGGGTGTCGCTAACAAACGAGTGACGAAATCTGTAAAGGCGAAGGATTTCGTTATTCGGGATATATCGCTTGCGGCATTCGGCCGTAAGGAAATTGACTTAGCCGAACACGAAATGCCTGGGTTGATGGCGATGCGCGCGGAATTCGGTAAGTCGAAGCCGCTAAAAGGTGCGCGCATTACGGGTTCGCTGCATATGACGATTCAAACGGCAGTGCTGATCGAAACACTCGAAGCACTGGGCGCGAAAGTTCGGTGGGCGAGTTGTAATATTTTTTCGACCCAGGACCATGCCGCAGCTGCAATCGCAAAATCTGGTACTCCAGTATTTGCAGTGAAAGGAGAGTCGTTGGAGGAGTATTGGGAGTACACCGATCGAATTCTGGACTGGGGCAACGGCAAAGGCCCGAACATGATCTTGGACGACGGCGGTGATGCAACCATGTTCGTGCAACTTGGTTACAAAGCCGAAGAGAATCCGGCGATTTTGGACAAAAAGCCCGACAACCCGGAAGAGGTCGCGTTTTACAACCAGCTGAAGAAATCTCTCAAACGTGACCCCCAGCGTTTCCACCGTATTGCGCCAGAAATTCGTGGCGTAACTGAAGAAACAACGACTGGCGTTCACCGTCTTTATCAACTCGCCGAAAAAGGCGAGCTGCTGTTTCCTGCAATGAACGTTAATGATTCGGTAACGAAATCGAAATTCGATAATCTATACGGTTGTAGACATTCGTTGGTCGACGCCATTTTTCGTGCGACAGATGTAATGTTGTCCGGCAAGGTCGCCGTGGTTGCCGGCTATGGCGATGTCGGAAAAGGTTGCGCGCAGTCGCTAAAAGGTCAGGGCGCACGAGTGATCATTACGGAAATCGATCCTATCTGCGCGCTGCAAGCGTCGATGGAAGGATACCAAGTCATGCAAATGAACGACGCCTGCCAAATCGGCGACGTATTTGTGACGACAACAGGTTGCTGCGATGTCATTACTGAGCAGCACATGAAAAAAATGAAGAACCTGGCAATCGTCTGCAATATTGGTCACTTCGACAGCGAAATTCAGATCGAGGCAATGAAGAAGTACAAGTGGCAGGAAATAAAACCCCAAGTCCACCGTGTGACGGTCAAGAAAGATAGAGACATCATTATTCTTGCCGAGGGACGGCTAGTAAATCTGGGTTGTGCAACTGGCCACCCGAGTTTCGTAATGTCGAATAGTTTTACCAACCAAACTATCGCCCAGATCGAAATGTTTAACCATGTTGAAGATTATCCGGTCGGCGTTTACACGATTCCGAAACTGCTCGACGAAAAGGTCGCGCGATTACATCTCGGCAAGCTGAATGTCGTGCTAGACGTATTAACAAAAAAACAATCCGGTTACTTGGGTGTACCGTCGGTCGGTCCATACAAGCCGGGTCACTACCGCTACTAGCTAGGTAGCCGACGGCGGAGAATCAGTCGAAGCTCACGGGCATGAATTTCAAAAATACGCCTACGAGCTTCGGCGTCGTCACAAAACTGCTGCATTGGCTAATTGGGCTGACGATGTTGGCTTTAGTGTGGCTCGGCTGGTACATGGTCGACCTCACTTACTTCGATAAATGGTATAACCAGTCTCTTAATTACCATAAATCGGCAGGCATGCTTGTTTTGGGCCTCGCCACTTTTTGGCTCGGCTGGCGAATGCTGTCGCCTTCGCCGCAAGCACTTGAATCATCGCCCCTTTGGGTACGCCGCTCCGCCAGTATCATGCATGGCGTATTAATTTTGCTGATGTTCGTGATCCCGCTTACCGGCTACGTCATATCCGCATCGGCAGGAAAACCTGTTTCTTTTTTCGATTGGTTCAACATCCCGGCGTTGCTTGAGATTGGTCCCGAGTCGAGGGATTTCGCGATCGTTGCGCACTATTACATGGCGTACGGACTTTGCGTTTTAGTCGTTGGCCACGCCGTCGCGGCGTTTAAGCACCAGTTTATCAATCGTGACGGCACCTTATCTCGCATGCTTTGGCGTTAATAGAGACGCCCCACACGCCCTTCATCGAAAACCGTCTGCACTAAAGGAAATAGCACACGCCTAGTATTTCCGCCGGCTGCGTGGATAGCACTCAGCCGACGGAATTTCACATGCTTAGGACTTTAGCTAAACGGCTATTTGCGGATACCTTCGAGAAACAAATCGAATTCCATCGTATTGGCAGCTGGCCCCAGATCGTAACTAATCCCGAAGTCTGTTCGGTTTATAGTCGTGGTCGCTGCGAATCCAGCTCGGTAACCGCCCCAGGGATCGTCGCCTTCTCCTACCGCCTTAACGTTTAACGTGACGGGTTTGCTGACACCGTGCAAGGTCAATACGCCGGCCACCGTTCCGCCATCGGCATCTCCGGTAAAGGTCGTGGCTTTGAAACTCGCTTCTGGGAAGTTCTCGACATCGAGGAAATCGTCGCCGCGAATATGCTTGTCTCGTTCGGCCCAATTCGTATCGATACTCGCCGTTTTAATGGTAACTGTTAGTGCGGAGGCGCCAGGTTTCGTTTTGTCCCACGAGAACTCGCCCGAAAAATCATTGAACCGTCCGGCCAACACGCTATAACCGAGATGCGAGATCCGGAACTGAATAAATGCATGACTTTGGTCAATCGTGTATTGCGCGGCGAATGACTGCCCACTGGCGATTGCCAGGACCAGCCCTAAACTTATTGAGATCAACTTATGGCGAAGTGAGGCGTTCATTGTTTATTCCTTATTCCTTATTCTTGAACCTGTGATGGCTCTAGAGTGGTGAGGTTTTAATATTAATCGTGGCGCGGTATAGACACCTTGTGCCCGACGTTTGTTCAGTCGATGGGAAGTTTATTTCGAGCTTCGATCAATTCGTTGCTAATTCCGACACCCGCAACGGAATTTAGAAACGTAAGGTGCCGGATGCTGGCGAAGCGATTATACTTGCGCTTGATCCACATCTGCTATCCCCCAGCTACGCTCGATGCCACTGCAATTACATAATTCGCTAACGCGACGAAAGGAAATTTTCTCGCCGCTTGATCCGGACCGCGTCACGATGTACGCGTGTGGGCCAACGGTTTATAACCCGCCACACATCGGTAACGCGCGCGCGGCGGTTGTGTACGATGTGCTCTATCGGGTCCTTCAGCGCCATTTTAGTACCGTGATTTATGCGCGAAATATCACGGATGTTGACGACAAAATAAACGCTGCGGCGCGAGACCAAGGGGTTTCTATTGAAACCATCACGGCGCGCTACATCGATATTTACCACCGTGATATGGAGGCGCTTGGTGTGCTGCCGCCGGTTATCGAACCACGCGCAACGCAACATATTGCGAGCATCGTTGCGATGATTAAGAGACTAATCGAGACGGGTTACGCCTATGCCGCCGCCGAGCATGTCCTATTCAGCGTGACGGCATATGAGCGCTATGGCGAGCTGTCGGGACGCAGCCGCGATGACATGCTCGCCGGTGCACGGGTCGAGGTGGCGCCTTATAAACGGGACCCAGCAGATTTCGTGCTCTGGAAACCTTCGGACGCGGATTCTCCAGGTTGGGAGAGTCCATGGGGATACGGTCGACCTGGTTGGCACATTGAATGTTCTGCAATGGCTGAGCAGCACCTCGGACATACAATTGATATTCATGGTGGCGGAAACGATTTGAAGTTCCCACACCATGAAAACGAAATCGCTCAGAGTGTTTGTTCACATGGCGGCGAAGCTTTTGCTCGCTACTGGGTCCACAACGGCTTTGTCGAGATCGACAGTGAGAAAATGTCGAAGTCTCTTGGCAATGTGTTATTGGTCGAAAACTTGCTGACTGAATTCCCCGGCGAAGCGTTAAGGTTGGCATTGATTCGTGCTCGCTATCGTGAGCGATTAAATTGGAATGACGAACTGGTACAGCAAGCTAAGGCGCAACTCGACCGGATGTATGGCGCATTACAACGTCTCGAACATGTTGCACTTGATGCGCCACCGCAGGCGTCGTCGGCTTTTGTCGCCGCAATGGACGATGACCTCAATACCTCCTTAGCGATAACGAGTATGCTCGACTCAGTGACCCGAGCGAACACGGAATCCAGCCTCGCAGAGCAAATGCGAGCGAAGTCCGAACTTCTTGGCGGTGGCCTAGAACTCGGTATCCTGCAACAACTACCAACAACCTGGTTCGAGCGGACACCCACCGGGCGCGCGCAATCGGAACAGATAAATACACTGATCGCGGCAAGAGAGACCGCCCGCAAGGAGAAAAATTGGCAACGTTCAGACGAAATTCGAGACGAGTTGAGTGCCATGGGGATTGTGATCCAAGATGGACCGAACGGCACTACCTGGCGAACACGGTAAAATAAATCATGAGTTCCCAAGCCAACAAATTGTCTCCGTCACAGGATATTCTTGATAAGCAGGCGGAAATCGTCGAGACCTTCGAATTATTCGATGACTGGACCGATCGCTATCAATACATTATTGATCTAGGGAAAAAGCTGCCGGATCTGGCGACCGAGAACAAAACTGAAGAAAACCGCTTGAAGGGTTGTCAATCGCAAGTTTGGATCGTCACAGAAATGCGCGGGGAGCTACTACATTTCGACGCCATCAGCGATTCGGCAATTGTTACGGGATTAATTGCCTTGATGCTCGATGTTTATTCGGATCGACGTCCCGCGGAAATAATTTCAACTCCACCAAATTTCATTAAGCAAATTCAATTGGAAGAACACTTGTCGCCCACCCGTGGCAATGGGCTTAGCGCGATGGTCAATCAAATCAGGCAAGTGGCAATAGAGGCGTTGGCAGCGAAACTTGATAGTTGATTGGATGCGCGCACATGGGGCGCAATCTCGCGTACTGTCTCATGCGTCTTTCAATCTAGTCCAAATGCGGTCGAATTCCCGGTGCTGGTCGTTAAATAATTCGACGATCATCGGATCAAAGTGATCCACGGGGTTGATGCGGTCGTCGCCCACAGTTAGTATTTTGACCGCCTTGGCGTGACTAAACGACGGTTTGTAAGGCCGTTCAGAGCGTAGCGCATCATAGATGTCCGCCAGCTGTACAATCCGCGCCGACAAGGGAATGTTAGTGCCGGCAATAGAGTTCGGATAGCCGCCACCGTTCCACATCTCATGGTGATACAGAGCGATATCGGCCCCCATTTTTAATCGCGGAGAAACTACCAATATTTGGTGACCGTATTCCGTATGACGGTTCATTTCCGCGCGCTCCGCGTCATCCAAGCGACCACGTTTTTTGAGGACAGCCGCGTCGACACTCATTTTGCCAACATCGTGGAGCTGTGCCGTATACCTTAATTCATTGCACCATGCGTCCGGTTGGCCAAGAATTTTCGCGATGAAATAACTGTATTCGTTAACCCGAATGATGTGATTTCCGGTTTCTTCATCATGAATTTCTGCGGCGCGGGCGAGCAGTCGAGTCGATAATTGGAAGGCTTCTTCCGTCTCCTCTTGGAGTGATTCGATGTGGCTTCGCTGTTCGGCAAGCAGGCGGTTTCTTTCGCGCAATTTGCGGTTTTTTATTTTAATTTGTTCGAGCATTTCCGCTCGTTCGATTGAATGGCCTACAACTCTCGCGATGGGGACGACGAGTTGTTCCACGTCCGGATTAAATGGGATCGGTTTCTTTTTCTTATTTGGTCGGCAGTTGATCAGCTGGACGACACCGATGACTTCATCATCATAGTTCTTGAGCGCAAAGCAAAACATCGAGCGCGTTTGGTAACTATGGTGTTCACGCGACGGGTTGAATGAATAGCGCGTGCGTTTATCGATTTTGTAGACATCGTCAATGATGACGGTCTGGCCCTTATTCGCCACATGGCCCGCAATGGAGCCGGGGCCAATGGGAACCACGAAATCGGTCTTGCGAACTGTGATCGCGTCATTTTGCACACTGGCGGGTTCGAGCCAGCGGCGTTTCCCCCGTTTTCTCGCGATAAAGATCGTGCCGGCTTCGGCGCTCGTCATCATGCGGCTTTTACGCAAGATCCGATCAAGCAGGCCGCGAACTGACTGGTTCTTTTGTCCCTCAATGAACTGGAGGAAATCTAGTACCGCATCTGAATTCACGAATTTTCTCTCCGCGCTGAGTGAATACGGCTGAGCCGCACGACCAACGATACCATAATTGTACGTCGCGGCTGGACAACAAAAATGACCTTGATCACAAGCCAATCCCGCAATCTCAAAGGCCTTGAGGTATAATCGCGTGCCACGATAAAGGCTCAAATCATCCGGTCCGAAAATTCCGCTTTCAGACACCCGCGAGACAGGTAACTTGAATCGCATTTAGGCGTGTCCTGCCATCCGCAAGAATTCCGGCCACCACAATACTGGCAACCATGATGACAAAACAATTTCGCGAATCAAAAGGCGTCGATTTATCCGAAATCGAACGCGAACTACTTGAGTGGTGGGCAGAAAACAATATTTTTGATCGGTGCATCGAAAGTCGTCGTGGTGGTGAAACATTTACATTCTACGAAGGCCCGCCAACGGCAAACGGGCGACCCGGCATTCACCATATTTTGGGCCGAACGATCAAAGACACGTTTTGTCGTTATAAAACGCTGAAAGGTTATCAGGTAAATCGAAAAGCAGGCTGGGACACGCACGGTTTGCCAGTCGAAATCGAGGTCGAAAAGGCGCTCGGTTTAGACGGGCGTGAGCAAATCGAAGAATACGGCATTGCCGCGTTTAACCAAGCCTGTAAAGACAGCGTCGTACGCTACAAGAAGGACTGGGACGACTTAACGCGGCGCATTGGTTATTGGGTCGATCTCGACAATCCCTATGTTACCTATGAAACGGACTATATGGAGTCTGTTTGGTGGTTGATCAAACAAATGTTCGAACGGGGACTTTTGTATAAGGGATACAAAATCCAGTGGTATAGCCCAGGTAGCGGAACGGTTTTGTCATCACACGAGGTTAGCCTCGGATATAAAGAAATTACCGACCCGAGTGTCACTGTCCGGTTTCGTTCAACTTCCGAGCAAGGGTTGAGCTTTTTGGCGTGGACGACAACGCCATGGACGCTAATTTCGAATGTTGCGCTGGCGGTTGGGCCGGATATTAGTTACGTCAAAGTTAGAATCAACGAAGGTGATACGGCAGGCGAGCTGCTCATAGTCGCCGAGGCGCGACTAAGCATGCTCACTAGCGAGTATGAAATTGTCGAAAAATATACAGGCCAAGAACTCGTTGGACTGCACTATGAGCCACCGTTTACGTTACCAGATGCCGGCGATACCTCCGGCGCATGGCGCATCGTCCCCGCTAGCTACGTATCTACCGAGGACGGTACTGGCATCGTCCATCAGGCGCCTGCGTTCGGGGCGGAAGACTACGAAGTAGCGCAGCGAGAAGGGCTGCCCATGTTCAATCCAATGGGTCCGGACGGTCGATTTACAGATCAAGCTCCACTCGTCGCCGGGCAATGGTTCAAAGACGCGAATAAGATCATTAACCGCGATCTGAAAGAGCGAGGATTACTGTATCGGCAAGAATCTTACCTCCACAATTACCCGCACGATTGGCGCAAAGGCACGCCGTTGATGAGCTACCCAGTGGAGAGCTGGTTCGTTCGTACTACGGCAGTAAAAGATCAGCTAGTCGATATTAATCGCACAATTAACTGGCATCCGCCTGCCATCCGCGACGGCCGGTTCGGTAACTGGCTCGAGAACAATGTCGATTGGGCATTGAGTCGCAAACGGTATTGGGGAACCCCTTTGCCGATATGGATCTCGGATCTAGAAGGTTCTGAATATTTCGAGGTGATCGGATCGATCGAAGAGCTCCGCGCTAAATGCCAATCTGATTTGCCGTCGAATGACAAAATCGATCTTCACCGCCCTTACGTCGATGAAATTACTTGGCCTGCACCAGACGGCGGAACAATGCGCAGAGTGCCCGACGTGATCGATGTGTGGTTCGATTCCGGCGCGATGCCTTTTGCGCAATGGCACTACCCATTCGAAAACAAAGAGCAATTCGACAAGGCGTTTCCGGCCGACTTTATTTGCGAAGGCGTAGATCAAACTCGCGGTTGGTTCTATACCCTACATGCGATTTCAACATTGGTGCGCGGTGAATCGTGCTTTAAAAACTGCGTAGTTAATGGGTTGTTGCTGGACGAGAAGGGCGAAAAAATGTCCAAGTCCAAAGGCAATACTATCGACCCGTTTGAAACCGTCGCCACTTACGGAGCCGATGTTGTTCGCTGGTATATGCTGAGTAATTCACCACCGTGGGACAACATGAAGTTCTCCGTTCGCGGTCTGACAGAGACGCGAAACAAGTTTTTCAGTACCTTAGAGAATGTCTATCGGTTCATGGCAAGCTACGCGAATATCGATGGCTTCCACTACAACGACAATCCGATCCCGTTAGCTGAGCGCACAGAACTCGATAGATGGGTTTTAAGCCGTCTACATTCCACGACCCAAGTCGTTGATGAATCGTTCGAAAGTTACGACGCGACCCGAGCTGCTCGTGCGGTCGAGAAATTCGTCGATGAACTATCTAATTGGTATATTCGCCGATCTCGACCGAGATTTTGGGCGGCCAAAAAAGGTGCGGCGAACGATGCGACTCAAGTTACCGATCGGGACAAGCTCTGCGCGTATCAAACGACATACGAATGTCTCTTAACGATATCGAAGTTGATGAGCCCGATTGCGCCATTTTTCTCAGAGTGGTTATATCGAAATTTGAACGATGTAACAGGTATGGAATCGGTCGAGTCGGTTCACTTAGCGGATTTCCCGGCGTTCAAATCAAATATTGTCCATTTAGGTCTGGAGCGGCGCATGGATCTCGCGCGTTCGATTGTTACCTTGGTGCTATTGCTGAGAAATAAGAGCAATTTAAACGTACGGCAACCCTTATCGCGAGTCTTGTTGGTCGTCGGTGGTCAGGTAAATCGTGACGTCGTTGAGAGCATTAGAAGCATTATTCTCGACGAGGTGAACGTTCAAGATATTGAATATATCGACGATTCGAGTGATATCGTGAAGCGCTCGGCGAAAGCGAACTTTAAGCGTTTGGGTTCGCGACTTGGGAAGAAAATGAAGTTGGCGGCCGCGCAAATTGCCCAGTTTGGCGACGAACAGATTGCGGTGCTCACAGGCGACGGGCACCTCGACATCGACCTCGACGGTGAGATTGTTCGACTAGAACCGGAAGACATCGAGATTTCCAGTGAAGAGCTCGGCGATTGGAGCGTTGCACAAGAAGGACAAATCACCATTGCACTGGACGTTCAGGTGACGGACGATTTGCTAATGCAGGGCCTTGCCCGTGAAGTTGTTAATCGCCTTCAAGGCATGCGGAAATCGGCCGATCTGGAGCTGACGGACAGAATCCGGGTGGAATACAACGTCGTAGGAAATTTGAAACGGGCGATCGGCGTGCACGGCGACCTAATTCGTCGAGAAACGCTTGCCGTCGAATTAATTCCAGCGGAACATCCAAGCGGTACGTTTGTCGAAAGTTTCGATATTAACGGAGAACACTTTGTCGCCGCTGTCAGTGTGGCGTCGGCACAGTGACAGGCGATTGAATCGCCGTTCAGTGTAAGCATTGGGCGACGCGAACGATTTTGAATTAATTGAGGCGCTTATGAAAAAAACACGACGCATCGGACTTCCTTTATCGCTGTGGCGTTGGTCGTACGCAATCATATTCTTACTCGCAACTGTAACAGCGCAAGCAGCCTCGACGCCGACAGATAAAGTCCGCGAATCGGTAGGCGAGATACTTTCGGTACTTAAAGACAAGTCGCTAAATCGCGACGCAAGATGGTTGCACATTGGTCAAATAATCGACGCCGGGTTCGATTTCAGAAGTATGTCACAAAGCATTTTGGCGACGAATTGGCGTACGGCGACGAAGGAAGAAAAACGACAATTCGTCGAATTTTTCTCGCAATATCTTGAGGCGACCTATCGCGACAAAATCGAGGCTTACACGAATCAGGGGATCGACTACGTCAACGAAAGTATCCGCGGAGAAAAAGCCGTGGTGGACACCATCATTCGCACCGATTCGACTCAGATCCCAGTAAGCTACAGGTTGAAGCGAAACGGAGACGAGTGGTTTGCCTACGACGTGGTGATTGAAGGGGTGAGCCTCGTTAACAATTATCGCAGTACGTTTAATGCGATCGTGAAGTCGGGAGGCATGGAAGGTCTGCTGACAGATCTCGAAGGCCGTATTAGCAAATATAAGCTGGACCACGGCGGATTGCCGCCACAATAAGCAGGAAGTACTCGTCCAATGCCTGGACGAGCGGGGCACCTATTCGGGAACAGATGCTCGGGCTACTTTGGTCTCGAGCTGCGCTATCAGGCCATCTATTCCGACGTCGTGAACAATCGTTTGAAAGCTACCGCGGTAATTGCGCACTAGACTAATCTGCTCGATGACGACGTCGTAGGCAAACCACGTGTCGTCGTCTTTTCGGTAAAGCTTATAGTCAACCGGGATATCAACTGTTGACGTTCGAATTAGTGTATTGACGGTGGCAAGTTTTTCGCCCCGAAGTTTTTCATCAAAAACCGAGACGCTTTCGTTCTGAAAGCCTGAAATTCGCCGCCACTAGGTATTGGTCAGAAGTTCT
>JBLFWZ010000066.1:0-17782 GCA_047611905.1 Gammaproteobacteria bacterium
CGCAATGGGAGATCTACGCACTAGATGTGCCGTCAGAAACCCTCGACGGTGGGCCGAGCGCGCGTCTAACCCAACGCTTGGTGCGCGATTCACGAATCGCGGCACAGGTTTCTGCAGGCTATTCATCGACGTCGCGCTTACCTGATCTATTCAGTTTTAGCGCAGCGCCGGCGGGAGACCACACACTCGAGGAACTAGAGCAGTCGATACTTGAAGAGGTTGAGAAGTTGCAAAACGAACCTCCTTCGAATGAAGAACTGGAGCGTATAAAAACTCAAGTGGTGGCAGACAGCATTTATGAGCGTGACTCGATGTTCTACCAAGGTCTAATTATCGGAACTTTGGAATCTGTAGGACTCGATTGGCGATTGAACGATGAGTACGTAGCAAACATCAAACGGGTCACCCCAGATCAAGTACGCGAGGTAGCGAAAAAATACCTCATTCCGTCGCAATTGACGGTCGCTAAATTGCTGCCTGGTGGGGGGGAATAGCCTAATGAAATCTATCAAGCTGGCTAGTTTTTGTTGCACGCTACTACTGTTCTCTCAAATCGCTAGCGCGATTCCAGATATTCAACATTGGGTTACCGACAACGGCGCGCGTGTGTATTTTGTTCCGGCTCCGGAGATTCCGATGGTCGACGTGCGATTCGTGTTCTCTGCCGGCAGCGCCAGAGATGAAAGCAAATCGGGACTAGCACAGTTGGTCGGACAGTTGATAAGCGAGGGCGCAGGAGAATTGAACGCTAACGTTTTCAGCGAACAACTCGCCCAAACTGGCGCCATGCTTTCGACGGGTGCCAGGCGCGATATGGCGTGGATCTCGCTGCGAACTTTAAGCGACGAAGCGTATTCCGGTCCGGCCTTAGCGTTAATGCAATTGGCACTGGCTAAGCCGCGATTCGATAAGGACGCCTTCGACCGGGAACGGGCGAACCAACTGATCGGAATCAAACGTCAGCAACAATCGCCAGGCGCGATTGCGGGTAACGCGTTTTTTAAACAAATTTATGGCGCACACCCGTACGGATCGCCAGTGTCTGGCACAGAAACGTCCGTTACGGCAATTACCCTCGACGACGTGCGGGCCTTTCACCGCAGCTACTATGTCGCAAAAAATGCCACTGTGGCTATCGTGGGAGCGCTCACAAGGGCGCAAGCCGAGCTGCTCGTGTCGAATTTAACCGTAAACCTCGATCCCGGACAAAAGGCTCCAGCAATCAAAGCCGTTTCATCGCTCTCTGAACCAAAGGAGCAACGAATCGACTTTCCGTCAATTCAAAGCCACGTAAAGCTTGGCCAGCCGGGATTAAAACGCGGTGATGAAGATTATTTTGCCTTGCTAGTCGGTAACCATGTGCTCGGCGGTAGCGGCCTGGTTTCGATATTGTTCGATGAAGTTCGCGAGAAACGCGGATTGTCGTACAGCGTCGGGAGTAATTTTTCGCCGATGGCGGAACTCGGGCCCTTTTCTGCCTCATTGCAGACTGACAACTCGCAAGCTGACGAAGCAATTAGTGTACTGCGCGGAGAAATCAGAAAGTTCATCGCGACGGGTCCAACGGCGGAAGCGTTGAAAGCGGCCAAACAAAATTTGATCGGTGGGTTTCCGTTACGCATATCCAGCAACTCGAAAACAGTTGAGTACCTCTCCATGATTGGGTTCTACGAATTGCCGCTGGATTACTTAAAGACGTTCGGAGGTTTCGTTGATGCGGTCACGATCGAAGACGTGCGATCTGCGTTTAGTCGCCGCCTCGACCTAGAAAAGATGGTGTTGGTTGTCGTTGGTAAATCTAAAGTCGACGAAAGCTGACAGCGAGCTTATCAGCGAAGTTACGCGCAGCGCGCCAGCTCCGGCCCTCTAGTGGCTAGACAAAGGCGAAGTTCGCCGCGACACAACTCGCTCGGACAAGTCAGAATCATCGGCGGCAAGTGGCGCGGCCGCAAACTGTCGATCGCCGACCACAAGACCTTACGCCCTAGCCCCGATAGAGTACGCGAGACACTATTCAATTGGTTAACGTCTTATTTGGATGGCGCTCGTTGTCTCGATTTATTCTGCGGCACGGGTGTTCTTGGAATTGAAGCCGTTTCGCGCGGTGCCGAGACGGCGACGCTCATCGATAACCATCCGCCCACGATTGATTTATTACGGGCACAAATCGACCAGCTCGAGGCCGATAATGTTCAACTCTTGAATGTTGATGCGCTAAGTTGGCTGCGAACCACTACGCCTAGCCCGTTCAACGTGATTTTTTTAGATCCCCCTTTCGGCCAAGGATTAATCGAATCTTCGCTCCACGAGATCCGTCGCGGTTGGCTGAAAGATCAAGGTTGGGTATATCTTGAAACAGAGAAAATCCCTATATTGCACTTAGCAGCAAATGGTTGGAGCGTTCGACGACAAGGTAAGACGCGCCAGATCGAATTTGCGTTGTTAACAACGACAGCGCCTGACGATCCGATTTAGGCAAGCTAACATTGGCTTTCTGCAGAACCGAACAGAGTTAACGGAGCAAAGTTTTGACGAAAACAGTTATTTATCCCGGCACATTCGACCCGATAACCAACGGTCACGCCGATATTGTGGCCCGGGCAGCCCGCATGTTCGATCACGTTGTGGTTGCGGTAGCTGGCAGCACATCCAAATCTACCGCGTTCTCGACCGATGAACGAGTCGAACTCGCGAATACCGTGCTTGGAAAATATGAAAATGTTGAAGTGACACGATTCAACGGCCTGTTGGTCGAGTTTGCGCAACAACGTAAGGCCTCGGCTGTATTGCGCGGGCTGCGCGCGGTGTCCGATTTTGAGTTTGAATTTCAATTGGCGGGCATGAATCGGCGCTTAAACTCCGAGATCGATACGGTTTTTTTAACTCCTTCGGAGCAATTCCTGTTTATTTCTTCGTCGTTGATCCGTGAGATATCAGCGCTCGGCGGGGACGTTTCGGAGTTTGTTCATCCGGCCGTTTGCGAGGCGCTGCGCGAGCGCCTTGGTTCGAAGAAAAAACCTGCTTGACACGGGACTCAGCTAATGGCGCTCATGATCACGGATCAATGCATCAACTGCGATGTATGCGAACCCGAGTGTCCGAATCAAGCAATTTATGAAGGTGCGGTGTACTACGAAATAAACCCTGACAAATGCACCGAATGCGTTGGTCATTTTCAGCTTCCGCAGTGCATCGAGGTGTGCCCCGTCAATTGTATCCCGCCGGATCCAAATTGGATCGAGACGGCGGAACAACTACTCGATAAATATACGTACCTGCAGAATCAGGAAGGGTGAATTAAGTCATGAAGCAGCTGCGCACGACAGTCGTACTGGTCATCGGATTATGCATGCTCTCCTGGATAGGCGCGCAAGCTCGTTCTCTAAAGGGTTCGACGCCAAATAGCGCGGCGATTGCGTCTGCGCATCCGGCAGCCACTGCGGCCGGTCGTTCTATATTGATGGCAGGAGGCAACGCATTTGACGCAGCGATCGCGGTTGCCGCTGCGTTGGCTGTCGTAGAGCCCTACAGTTCCGGCATCGGCGGTGGTGGATTCTTTTTGCTCCATCGAGCATCAGATCGCAAGGAAACAATGCTCGATGCGCGTGAAAAAGCGCCGGCGGCATCAACTCATGATATGTATCTCGACGATGGCGAATTTATTCGGGATCGGGCATTAAATGGACCACTCGCAGCCGGGATCCCAGGTTTGGCCGCCGGATTAGTTCATCTGGCGGATAATTATGGCCGTCTACCGTTGAGTCATAGCTTAGCGCCGGCCATTGAGTTAGCTAGTAAGGGTTTTGTTATTGGGCCTCGCTATGCGCGGATGGCTGGTTTTCGGAAGTCTGCATTCGACAAATTCCCGGCGAGCGCGAAAATATTTCTTGGCCATGACGGCAGCGCAGACGTTGGCGACACCATTGTCCAAGCCGATCTGGCAAATACCTTACGCAAGCTTGCCGAATTCGGCGCCGCAGGCTTCTATGCGGGCGAACTCGCAGAACAAATGGTCCAAGGTGTTCGCGAGGCCGGTGGCATCTGGACGCTGCAAGACCTTACAGATTACACGGTCGTGGAACGCGAACCCATTGTTATCAACTACCACGACGTACGAATTGTCTCGGCGCCACCACCTTCTTCTGGGGGCGTGGCGCTGGCCGAAATTTTCCATATCCTTTCAGAATTCAATTTGGAAGAAATGGATGAAAATACAAAACGCCACGTCGTGATAGAAGCAATGCGGCGCGCTTATCGTGATCGTGCCGAATATCTCGGCGATCCGGACTTTGTCGATGTTCCCGTCGCTAGATTGGTGAGCGTGGATTACGGCAAAGGCTTGGCCGCGGATTTGTCCATCGAAAAAGCCACGCCGAGCTCCGATTTGCGATCCTTAGAACCGCCGAAGGGGCGCGATACGACCCATTATTCTGTGCTGGATGCGCAAGGTAATCGGGTCGCAGCGACCTTAAGTGTGAATTACCCGTTCGGAGCGGCTTTCGTTCCACCGAATACCGGCGTGTTACTGAATAATGAAATGGACGACTTTTCTGCACGTCCGTTCACGCCCAACGTCTACGGGCTGGTTGGCGTCACCGCCAATGCGATTGCCCCGGGTAAACGTCCCTTGTCGAGTATGACCCCGACATTTTTGGAGACGGCGGACAAAGTCGGCATCCTTGGTACACCGGGCGGCAGTCGTATTATCACCATGGTGTTGGTTGGGATCCTGGAATTCCTCGATGGTAAGAAACCAGACGCCTGGGTCTCTGCGAAACGTTACCATCACCAATATCTTCCCGACGAAGTTCAGTTTGAGCTTGGTGGTTTATCTGACGAGGCGCAGCGCGACCTCGAAAGGCGCGGCCATAAGCTTAAAGAACAAAGCCGCAACTACGGCAACATGCACGCTATCTTATGGGATCGTGAAACGGGGGCGGTTGATGCTGCAAGCGATCCTCGCGGCGAAGGCGCTGCAGAAGTTTTCGCTGTGGGTCCCACGGAGCAGACACCTGAACCTTAATGCTGGCACTTCGGGCAGTAAAAACTCGACCGCTGACCAATGACTTGTTGGCGGATCAGTGCGTTACCACACGCGCATGGCTCGCCTGCCCGGCCATAGACTTTTAACTGCTGCGCGAAGTAACCCGGTTCGCCATCACTTTTCAAGAAATCTCGCAACGTCGTGCCACCGACATCCAGCGCTTCTCCAAGCACCTCCTGCACCGCATCGATAATCGTCGCGTACCGATCGCGACTGATTCGCCCGGCCGATCGATTTGGATGGACTCTTGCGCGATGTAAGGACTCACTTGCATAAATGTTCCCTACACCAACAACAATGCGGCCATCCATAATAAAGTTTTTAACGGCTACTTTGCGACCCCGGGCCCGCTCAAACAGGTAATCTGTGCTGAAACTCGCATCCCACGGCTCCGGGCCGAGATGCCGTATCAAGGGGTGTTCTTGCGGCGGCTCTTGCGTCCAAACCATCAGCCCAAAGCGGCGTGGATCATGCAATCGCAGGCTATGCAGTGCGTCAAAATATATTTCGACGTGATCGTGTTTCCGTAGGAGCGTACCGGGTGGCACAATTCTGAGACTGCCGGACATACCCAAGTGTACGATTAGCGTGCCCGTCTCGAAGCGAAACAACAGATATTTCGATCGCCTATCGACCGCCTGCAACACCAAACCAGCAAGGACCTCGGCTAGTTCCGGAATAATCGGTTGGCGCAGTCGCGGATTTCGGACATTAACCCCGGATATCGTACGTCCGAGCAGTAGCGGCGCAACTCCGCGACGCGTCGTTTCTACTTCGGGTAATTCAGGCACGTCGTCGTCGCCACCAAATTAATAGACCGTTCAATGCGAAAGCCATCGGCAGGACGATTAAAAATCCAAAACCCATGACTGCCTTGTGCCAATCCTGAAGTGTTAATTTGTTGTCGATGGCGGCGCGGCTAGCGACCCCAATCATCAGGTCGTCGCGAGACAGCCACTCGATCAATCGCACGCCGAGATCTTGATTGCCGCTATTTTGCAGATAGGCGTTCGTTAAGAAATCGCCGTCGCCAATCACGATGACCCGCTGTTCATGCTCGTCCCGCCTTCTTGATAGCGCTAGCGCAACAGGCAGTGGCCCTAAGTAGTCGCTCGCCGCTTCGTAGCCGACGTTTCCGCTTAGCGCTTGTGTTTCGCTCCAGGCTTTATCACTGCTAAGGATAAGGCGGTGAGCTTGCCACCCATCCGCCGCACGTTCATGTAAACCGGTCGCATAGAACAAGACCGTTGTGTAATTAAAGCCATCGGTGGCCGGATGAGCGGCATAATTATCGAGCAATATAAATGCCGGGTTTTCGATACCATTCGCGATCGTGAGCGGGTCGACGATAGTTCCCGGGATTCGTTCGAAGCCAACTTCGCGTTCCAGCTCAACTAACCCGGGTGGTGAATCCGGTTCTGCAAGCCACAATAAATTTCCGCCACGCGCGAGATATTCAACTACCGCCTTCGATTCCCTAGCTTGATAATCTACTTGTGGACTAGCGATCACGAGCACGGTGGTGTTGTCGGGTACGACGTCGAATTCGGCGAGGCTAATTTCTTGTACATTCAAACCACGCTTTTCGAGCGTCTCTACCCATTCGGATAAGTCGTGGTTAGCACCGCGGCTCGAACTTCGTTCGCCGTGACCTTTGACAAATACGATCCAGCGTTCCGTTGCCCGAGCCAATCGCGCCAGCGCTTCAGTCACGGCTTGTTCGCTGTAGTGCGCGGTGCGCTCAATTCGCCCATCGGTCTCCATAATGAGTTCACCAGTGCGTATTTCACGCGATCGAACGAGTTCCGGAACGCTCTCGGGATCGACATAATCGAGCGTAAGACTCGGTTGGTGTCGGCGATAGCGGTCGACGAGGTGGTCGATCTGTTTTCGAAACGGATGATCGCCCGGTAGGTAAGCGGTGATCGCAACCGGTGTTGTCAACGTCGACAATACCGCAACGCTCGCTTGTGAAAGGGTATGCGCTCGAGCGCGTGTGACGTCGCGCGTCATTGGTGAACGGGATGTTAACCAACACACCAAAACCAACAACGCGAGTATGCTGATCAGCTGTAAGCTATGAATAATTCGAGCTCTGAAATGCATTGATTACAAAGGCTTCAGATCGCCGTTAAGACGCCAAGTCGCAATGGCTAACGCAGCCAAGGTCAGTACCACGAAATAACTAATGTCTGCCGAATCGACGAAACCGCCCGACAAGCGTTGAAAATGATTGATGCTCGACAAGTAAGTAAACAGACCGCCATCTTGGCCCAGGCGGGTGGCCCAATCGATCAGCCAAAGGGTGCCCAACAGGCCGAAACTCATCACCGCAGCAACTGCGGGTTGCGTAAATAGACTTGAAAACATCACACCCACCGCCGCGTAAGTGACCATCAACAATGCCAGGGCGCCCAAGCCGCAACTGTAGGTACCGAGATCTAATGGCGCGCCCCACATCAAGGTCAGGGGCATCACGGCGACTATTACCCAGACGAGTGATAGCAAAAAGCAAATGCCGAAGAACTTGCCAATAACGATTTCCGTACACCTAACCGGAGAACTGTACAGCAGGGCCAACGTACCGTTACGGCGCTCAGCGCAAACCGAGGACATGGTGAGGACCGGAATAACGAACAGCATCAGCATTGCACCAATACCTAAAGTCGGGATCACCACGACTTCTGTCACGCCCGGCGCTTCGGGCATCGAACGCAATTTGTCTTCAAACTGCAAGTAGATCTCAATTTGCGCTAGGAACTGGTAGGCGAGAATAAATTGCGTCATCGCCAACAATGCCCATGCCAAAGGAGTGCGAAACAAAGCAACCGCTTCACGTCTAGCGATAACCCCGATCATGGCTGCGTGAGCGTGTCGTTGCAGGTTAGCTCGAAAAAAACGTTCTCAAGAATCGACGTGTCGCGACGTATTTCTCGTAATTGCCAATTATGTTCAAGGGCGCTCCGACAGACTGCTTCGACGGCGCGATCGTAATTATCGACGTGTAACAAGTAACGCCCGTCGGCCAATGCGACCGCGCTTTCCACTTCGGTAATGCCTTCAAGCAATGGGGTATCGACAACGACCCCTAAATGCACGCTTATCGCATTATTCGGTGTGCCGAGATCGCCATTAAATGCGATGCGCCCGTTGTGCAAGATTGCCACCCGGGTGCATAAGGTTTGCACTTCGGAAAGGATATGACTGGATAAAATTATTGCGTGATGCTTCGACAGGGACCGGATCATTTCACGCACCGCGCGAATTTGATTTGGATCGAGTCCGCTTGTCGGTTCATCTAAAATCACCACCGCCGGCTCGTGCAGCAAAGCTTGTGCGATGCCGACTCTTTGTTTGAAACCTTTCGAAAGGTTGCCGATCAGCCGCGACCCAACTTCCTCTAGGTCGCAGTCACGTTTCGCTTTGGTGACCGCAGCGATGCAATTGCCAGCATCTAGTTTGCGTAAACGCCCACAAAAATGCAGGTATTCATCCACCGTCGCTTCGAGATAGAGCGGCGGCACCTCGGGTAGGTAGCCAATGTGGCGTTTCGCGAGTAACGGCGAACGGGCCATATCACGGCCGCAAATGTGGACTTGGCCATCATGGGCGCCGAGGTTGCCACTTAGCAGTTTCATGGTCGTTGATTTACCCGCGCCGTTCGGGCCCAGGAAACCGAGTACTTCGCCGCGTCTTAGTTCGAGATCGATGCCGTGTAACACCTTACGGCCATGGTAATAGCGAGTGAGGTTTTTTGCGCTGAGCAGAAGGTCATCGAACATCGGTACGCTATTATTGGCGACCACCGACGACTTGCCAAGCGCCGGTTGTTGGTTAGTCGTGATTAACGCCGATTTTAATTTGTTGAACAAATGAGCCAGAATAGTCGACGCACCGCGCCGGACGCGGCCCTGAGTTGGACAAATTTAATTCTATGTATCACGGAATTTTCGCGCTAAGTTGGTGGGGTACTATCCTCGTTACGTTGCTGATGACCCATGCAACGATCACCGCGGTCACAATTTATCTACATCGCCATCAAGCACATCGGGCATTAGACTTACATCCCGCCATTGCTTTCATGTTCCGCCTTTGGCTTTGGTTAACTACCGGTATGACGACGAAAAATTGGGCGGCGATTCACCGCAAACACCATGCTTTCGTCGATAACCCCGGTGACCCGCATAGTCCCCAGCTCGCCGGATTGTCGAAAGTTTTACTAGAGGGTGCGGAACTGTATCGAGACGAAGGAAAAAACGCCGACACACTGGTCAAGTACGGCCATGGGACACCGGAGGATTGGTTAGAAAGGAAAGTATTCGGCCCTCACGATCGGATCGGCGTCGGCACCATGTTAGTGATCAACTTTTTTCTGTTCGGCCCCATCGGGTTGACGATTTGGGCGGTCCAAATGGCATGGATCCCGATATTCGCGGCCGGCATCATCAACGGCCTTGGGCATTGGGGCGGCTACAGAAATTTTGAAACGAGCGATGCGTCGACCAATATCGTACCCTGGGGAATCATCATTGGCGGCGAAGAATTGCATAACAATCACCATGCATTTGCGAGCTCGGCGCGCTTTTCAAGCAAGCCCTGGGAATTCGATATCGGTTGGGCTTATATTCAAATCTTGGTCTTCTTACGGCTCGCAAACGTTAAAAAGCTGGCGCTTGTTCCGATGGTCGATCATGCAAAATCTACCATTGATTTAGACACATTAGCCGCAGTGATTAGTGGTCGGTTCCACGTTATGGCGGACTACGCAAAATTCGTTGTCAAAAACGTTCACCGGGAAGAGCTGAAGAAAGCTGAAACCGGAATCCGCGAGATCCTTAAGCCAACCCGCTCGCTATTGGTAAAAGAAGAATCTTTGATGGACGATCGACAGCGTTCCGTGCTCGAAACGGGACTTCAGCACAGCACGGCGTTGGCTGTAGTGTACGAGTTCCGGAAACAGCTTCAGCAAATATTCACCGAACGAACGGCCACTCCAGAACGATTACTCGTGCAGCTTCAGGAATGGTGTCGGCGGGCCGAAGCAACGGGAATTGCGTCACTCGAGGAATTTGCGGGCTCGATGCGATGGTATACGTACAGCACGCGGTAGAATCGTTAGTCGCCGCTGTGTGAAGGACGCGGAGAAATTTGCGGCACAAAAAAACCCGCATTAAAAGCGGGTTTTTTTATTCCAGATGTGATCTGGCTATTTGATTTTAGCTTCTTTGTAGAGCACGTGTTTACGCACGACGGGATCGTACTTCATTCGTTCCATTTTCTCTGGATGGGTACGTTTGTTCTTTGCCGTGGTGTAGTAGTGCCCGGTATCTGCACTAGAAACAAGCTTTATCTTCTCGAGCATCGGATTGTTCTCCTAGACTTTAACGCCATTGGCGCGGATATCGGTTAAAACTTTATCTATCCCAAGTTTGTCGATAATGCGCACGCCCTTTGTCGAGACGCGAAGCTTCACCCAACGGTTTTCGGTTTCGACCCAAAACCGATGAATCTGTAAATTCGGCAGAAAGCGGCGGCGTGTCTTATTGTGCGCATGCGACACATTGTTCCCTGAGACGGGTCTTTTTCCGGTTACTTGGCATACACGAGACATCGTTTTTCACACCTGATCCTATGGGGCGCGCAATTCTAGCTGTTTTCTAAGCATAGGCCAAGTCGCCGTAGTTCATGACAGGATTCTGGGGCCTAGCCGCTGCATGGCGCACAGGCGCCGGCGGCCGGCATAAAATTCGACAACTTGAAGATACTGCCAGTCGGCGCCGCCGATTTGCTCCACGCCGGGAGGTGATTTGATAGACATCACTCTAGCAAACCGCGATCGGCGAGCGAGACGATCTCGGATCCGGCGACTATCAAGTGATCAAGGATACGCACATCCACCAATTTAAGGGCCGCGCTTAGGTTGCGCGTTAAATTTGTATCTGCGGTACTCGGTTCACCCACCCCCGAAGGGTGGTTATGAGCCAATATTACCGCTGCAGCGTTTAATTCAAGGACCCGTTTTACGACTTCTCGAGGATGGACTGTTGCACTGTCGAGTGTTCCGAGCGCCAAGATTTCAAATTTGATAACGCGATGCCGGTTGTCGAGAAAAATCGCGCAAAAGGCCTCCCTCGTTCGGTTTCCAAGTTCGGCGCTTAAAAATATTTTCGCCGCGCTTACATCGGTAATTGGCGAGCTGCGCTGCATCGTCTCACGCAATGCACGACGCCCGATTTCGACACCAGCGTGCAAAGCGACAAATTTCGCATCGCCTAGACCCGCAAACGAGGTAAAGCGGCGACGTTCCAGTCCAACCAAGTTGGATACGCCGCCAGTTTCGGATAATACGTTGCGTGCGAGCTGTACAGCGTCACATCCGGTGACACCCTTGCCGAACACGATCGCTAAGAGCTCGGCGTCGGACAGACTGTCGAGACCTCGATCGAGGAGTCTCTCGCGCGGACGCTCGGCACGTGGCCAATCTTTTATAGTCATTCAAACATCCTTGTTTAATGAGTGATGGGATAGGGATTATAGGCCTCTACGGCAATGGCTTAGCTCGGTCAGACATTGGCGACTTAGCAATCCGTTTGTTTTCCTCATAATTATATAAACTTTCGTGCCTAAACTATTATTTATACAATGTTTGTAGTATATGGGATATTGTTAAATGCTTAGATTCGGTGTGCTACAGGCAACCTCATGAGTAATCTGGAAAACAAGCGCGTTGTGCTCATTGTGTCGGGCGGCATCGCGGCCTACAAGGCCTTAGAGCTCGTGCGGCGCGTGCAAGACGCTGGCGCTCGCGTGCGAGTGGTTATGACAGCCGCAGCGCAACAGTTTGTCGGGCAATTGAGTTTCCAAGCACTATCGGGTCAACCGGTTCATCTCGATCTGTTAGATGCGAGGGCTGAGGCCGCCATGGGGCACATCGAGCTCGCAAGATGGGCCGATGTGGTGGTCGTCGCTCCGGCAACAGCCGACTTTCTTGCCCGTCTACGCGCCGGCGCTGCAAATGATCTGGCCTCTACACTGTGTCTCGCAACAACCGCGCCGGTGTTACTGGCGCCCGCCATGAATCACCAGATGTGGCAAAACGTCGCCACGAAAGACAACGTTGCTACCTTAATCAAACGTGGTTTTCCAACCGTCGGGCCTGATTCGGGTGCCCAAGCATGCGGGGAGTTCGGACCAGGGCGGATGGCGGAACCCCTAACAATTGTTGGTGCCATAGCGGATTTGTTTACAACTCGAACGTTATCCGGAAGACGTGTTTTGATCACCGCCGGCCCCACCCAAGAGGCGATTGATCCTGTTCGATACCTAAGTAATCGCAGCACTGGCAAGATGGGCTTTGCGATCGCCCAGGCTGCGCTGGAAGCGGGCGCCGAAGTCACACTCATCCATGGTCCGGTGTCGTTAAGTCCACCGTCTGGCGCTGTCGCGATGGCCGTCGTGTCCGCAGATGAAATGTATGACGCAGTTATGGAGCAAATAGAAAATGTCGACATCTTCATTGCTTGCGCCGCGGTAGCAGATTATCGGATTGAGTCACCGGCGACGCAAAAGCGTAAGAAAAACGATACAAGTTTGAGCCTGACTCTTACTCCGACACGGGATATACTGCACAGTGTCACGGCGCGATCGACGCCACCATTTGCCGTAGGGTTTGCTGCCGAAACAGAAAACCTTCTGGACCATGCGCGATCGAAACTCGAAAGAAAATCGCTCGACATGATTGCAGCGAATCAGGTTGGCGTAAAAGGATTGGGTTTTGAAAGTAGCGACAACGAACTACATGTGCTGTGGAAAGGCGGTCGAAAGCTCCTGGCAAAAGCACCAAAAGAAGTCATTGCCAGGCAATTGGTCGAGTTAGTTGCCTGCGTCCACGGACAAAGCGAATGTTAAAAACAATTGTGTCCGTAAACGTAACCTGCTTCATTCAGCGCAATGATTAAACTTCCTCCTCTTCCGGAACTACCAGCGGGTGTGCTGAAACCCAAGATAATCTTTTCCGTGCTCGGGATCATCGCTGCGGTGGTTGTATTTTTAGCGATCTCGACGGTGCAAGAAAACCTTGCAGAGGCGGAGCTTGGTGAGCTGCTGGACGAAAATCAGCGGCAAGTGGAAACTCTCGCACGACAACTCGGTGCGGTGTTTGAGCCGCAGCGCCTTAAACTTAAATCTCTAGCGCAGAAGCCGTCAGTAGTCGCGGCCTTAAGTGCCGCGAAATCGACACGCGATGCAGTCGCGGCGTTAGAACAAGCTGAAATTCCAAATGCTCTGCGATTACGCATGTTGCCGCCAGGTGCTGACCACATCGACCCGAATTCTACGCCTCCTCTAACATTCGCGTCCGTCGACATGCTCCAATCCGCCGGACAAAGAGAATCTGACGTAGATATAGAGCTGCACTTAAGTGGCACGCCAAATGAGCATCTTGTGCTGATTCAGCGAGTGCCTCTCGCAGGTCCACTCGTCGGCTTTCTACATTTAAGCCTCGATGCATCACTCATCAGACAGGCATTGAGCAATATTTCGCTGGCTCCGGGCGCCATCGAAGTGCGCCAACCCGTACCCAAAGCGCCGCCAGTGGTGCTCGCTAAAGCCGGATCCGCTGGGAAGAATGCTGTTGCCGCCTCGATTGCCGGTATCGCCGGCACGAAATGGGTCGTTTCTTATTCGACCGGCGGCACGGGCAGTGCGGCAAGCGGACTCGGCCAGATATTATCCATCGCGATGGGTCTAATCGTGTTGGCAGTGCTGGCGTTTGTCGGGTTCACGCTAGTACGAACTCGAATGAATAAATCACGGTCGTCTAGCGGTATTACCTACCAAGGAGCCATCAAGGCAATCATGGAAGGCAGCCTCCCAGGGCTCGAAAAACTACTGCCAGGTGCTGTCGGAGTCGCCCCGCCATTCGCCGCACAGGACTCCGGCGTGTCCCAGGGCCTTGAAGGCGAGGACATCACAACGTTCAGTACGCCGCCGCCGGCTGTTGCCCATGACACGACAATACCAGGCGCTTTCGATATCACCGAGCCGGACTTGGATCTATCTGCAATCGAAATCAACGAGGAGCCGGTAACAACCCCCGCTCCAGCACAGATCGATCCGCGCATATTTCGCAACTACGATATTCGTGGCGTCGTCGGCGAGTCCTTATCTGTTGAAGCCGTCTACGATATTGGCCGTGCTCTCGGGTCCGAGGCTGCGGCGCGCGGCCAACAGACCGTTATTACGGCGCGCGATGGTCGCAATTCGAGTCAGGAACTGCGCGACGCCCTCATCGAAGGCCTGCGTGATTCCGGACGTGATGTGCTCGATATTGGACTGACTCCAACTCCAGTTCTCTACTTTGCGACACATTACCTCGATACGCATAGCGGCGTGATGATCACAGGCAGCCACAACCCGCCAGAATACAACGGCCTAAAAATCGTGCTCGATGGTGAGTCTCTTTCCGGCGACGCTATTCAGGCAATCCGTCAACGTATTGAAGATAAGGATTTCGTTAACGGCGAAGGCACGATGCAAACGACGGAAATAATTCCAGACTACATCCGTCGTATCAGTGAAGAGATCCCAGTAACCTTGGGTAATGCGCTCAAAGTAGTGGTCGACTGCGGCAACAGCGTGCCCGGTATTGTCGCGCCACACATCCTGCGTGCAATTGGCCACGACGTCATCGAACTGTATTGCGACATTGATGGGAATTTTCCTAATCATCATCCGGATCCGAGCCAGGAGGTAAATCTCCAGGATTTAATAAAAACTGTTCTCGAAGAGGAAGCCGACGTCGGACTGGCGTTCGACGGTGACGGCGACCGGCTTGGCGTAGTCGATAGCCAGGGCAACATCATTTGGCCGGATAAACAAATGATGTTGTTCTCCCGCGACGTGCTGTCGCGCAACCCTGGCGCGAAAATCGTCTATGACGTGAAATGCTCGAAATTACTATCCGACGATATCAAGAGCAATGGTGGCGAACCCATCATGGCGAAAACCGGACGCACATTGATCAAAACGACGATGGAGGAGACCGGTGCGCTACTTGGCGGCGAGATGAGCGGACACATTTTCTTTAAAGAACGTTGGTACGGTTTCGATGACGCGCTGTACTCCGCCGCCCGATTACTGGAAATACTAGTCAACGCGCAAGACAGTCCCGATGAAGTTTTCGCGGCCCTACCCGGCGGCATCGTGACCCCGGAATTGCGCTTAGATATGCCAGAAGAACAACACGCAGATTTCATGCAGAAGATTCTAGAAGAAGCGAATTTTAGCGGCGCAGAAATCACGACAATCGACGGTTTGCGCGTCGATTTCGACGATGGATGGGGCTTGATTCGGGCGTCGAATACTACGCCGTGTCTAGTCTTGAGATTTGAAGGTAACGACGAAGCCGCTCTAGAAGCAGTGAAGAATAAATTTAGGGCTTTGTTACTTAAACTCGATAGCAGTTTGGATCTCCCGTTTTAATTAATACCGCGAAGAGTAAACATCCAACTGAAAACGTATTAATTGTAGGCGGGTGTTCGAGCGAGCACACCGTTCCCCAAATTCCGTACACTCACTACCGACTATCCTCGCGACGATGACCATAGATTCAAATCACGCACCAAACATCGCGCACGTACTGACCGAAGCGCTGCCGTACATTCAACGCTACCAGGGTAAATGTGTGGTGATCAAATATGGCGGCAACGCCATGGTCGACGACTCTCTCAAAAGTGATTTCGCGCGCGATATCGTGTTGATGAAACTTGTCGGGATCCACCCCATTGTTGTCCACGGCGGTGGCCCGCAGATCGAGTCAGTACTGAAAAAAATTGGTAAGGAATCGACATTCATCGAAGGGATGCGAGTGACGGATAGCGAAACCATGGATGTTGTTGAAATGGTTCTCGGCGGATTGGTAAATAAAGAAATTGTGACCTTGATCAATTCACACGGTGGTCGAGCAATCGGATTGAGCGGCAAGGACGGGCCTTTGATTCAAGCTAAAAAACTCGAATTAGGCCGCCAAAGCCCGCAACTAAATCCCCCCGAAATTTTCGATCTGGGTCATGTTGGTGAAGTTACCAATGTTAATCGAGAGATCCTCGATTACTTGGCCCAAGGAAATTTTATTCCGGTTATTGCGCCCATCGGAGTAGGTGACGATGGGGCGTCTTACAACATTAACGCCGATAGCGTTGCGGGAAAAGTCGCCGAAGTGATGCGCGCCGAAAAATTGGTATTGTTGACTAATACACCGGGCTTGCTCTCCAAAACAGGTGAATTACTCACCGGCTTAAGTGCTAGCCGAGTTGCAGAACTGATTAGCGACGGCACAATTACCGAAGGAATGTTGCCGAAGATAAATGCCGCACTTAACGCGGTTGCTGCGGGTGTTAAACGCGCTCACATCATCGACGGTCGAGTCCCTCATTCGGTATTGCTGGAGCTGTTTACAGACTCCGGTATCGGCACCCTCATCGAATGACAGCGAAGGGTAGCCGCAAGCAACAGATCCTCGAAGTTCTTGCGACAGAACTTGAGACGAAACCTGGGTCGCGCATCACTACCGCTTCATTAGCGAAAGCCGTTGGCGTATCCGAAGCCGCGTTGTATCGACATTTCGCGAGCAAAGCGCAAATGTTCGAATCACTCATAGAATTTTCCGAAGAGTCAATTTTTCGATTAGTTAACCGAATCCTTGAAGAGCAAAGCGCGATCGATACACAGTGCTTCCAAATTACGACAGTCGTTCTTAAATTTGCTGAACGCAACCCTGGTATCGCGAGAATTTTGGTTGGCGACGTGTTACTTGGAGAGAACGAGCGTCTAAGAGTACGGGTAGCGCAAATCTTCGCTCGGCTAGAAACACAACTTGGTGAATCCCTTCGCCGCGCAGTGGCTTTTTCGGGGTCACAGAAACTTCGCCTCGAAGTTCCCTCAACGGCGAATTTACTTGTCGCTATCGTCAGCGGTAGGATCGCTCAGTTTGTTCGAACCGATTTCCGTGTGCTGCCGACCGTCCATTGGGAGGACCAATGGCAACTGGTTGCGCGCTCCGCTTTCGCAGTCCCGCGAAGCTGAGCCGCCGATCTTGCAAGGCGCTAGTTTCAATGGCTGACGCAATCAATACCGATGCAGGTAATACCGATGCAGGTAATACCGACGCAGGAATACGCCTGCGACTCTCAATGTAGCGAACTAGTTATTCGAGCCTTTTAATTTCCTAAATCGCTCAATGTCGGAGTCAAATTTTTCGGCTATATGCACCTGCTCTAGCTTTTTCGTCTCGATGAAAGTCTCATTGTCCCGCACTTGGTTACGCAGGCTATCGATCTGCTTGATGAGTTTTTCGGGTGGAACCGCGCCCCGCCGTTCGTGATTCGCGGCTTCTTGAATTAACTCGTCCAGGCTTACTTTCAGTTTCTTGATGTGGCCGTCAGTCAGCTTCACTTGCGACTCAAGGTGAGCGATCTGGCCGTCGCGTGCTAATACCATGTCGTCTTCGGAACTAAACGTATCGAGCAACACGCGATCGAGTACGGCTTGCTCTCGGGCTCGTTTTTGCGCCGCTAATTTTTCTTTCTGCGCTTCTCGTTCTGCTTCAAGTTCTTCTAATGATTTAGCTTTTCCCTTGAACATCGTCATTGCGCCACCATCGCTCACTTCCTGATGGCCTTGTTGAGCAAATTCCGGCGGCACCGAGTTACCGCAATCACGCACGCCTTCGTGATTCTT
>JBLFWZ010000067.1:0-17762 GCA_047611905.1 Gammaproteobacteria bacterium
GCGAGGCTCGCGCAAAGCTTCTTGTTGTTCTGTTCAATCGTTGCGGCGACGTCGGAATTACTGCTCATGATGGTCGGCTCTCCTGCTGGCTATGGTTTATACGACTCGAACCGATTGTGGAACGGTTCATTACGGGGCGTACTATAACTGAAAGTGCTCCATTTCAATGTCGAGCGCCGACCACTCATTCGCTGGGGGAGCTCGCGGATGCTTAAATTCGCGAATGTGAGACTCGCCGAACCGATTGGCCAGCGAGATCGGTGCGAGTTGTTCGGATTACTCGAATATCGTGATGCTGGACGCATTAGCCTTGGTGAGTGACGGTTACTCGATTGATGCCGTACGTACGATTGTTTTGTCCGGGTACTAAAGATCAGCCATAAAAGAGCCCATGCGCGGGATGCGCATGGGCGAAAGGCGAGCGGGCGAATAAAAAGTGAGAAAAGTTAAGTCATCGTCCTTGTACGACCTAACCCTCCACACCCGATCCTATGGCGGCGTATTCGGCGAGGTTGAGGAAACCGTCACCGTTTACGTCAAGCTCGCTGAACCGTTCCACAATGCGCGAATCAGCTTCTGCTTCCGTGCTTGTTATGAGTCCATCGTCATTACTATCTAATGCGTCGAACGTTCTCTCGTCAGCAATGACAACTTGCCAAGTGAGAATTAGGCTCAACGCGAGCAGCGGGTATTTGCTCATCAAGTTTTCCTCTTCCATTAACCGGGGTAAGAATGCATGCGAATTTACTGTTCGCCGCACAATGACGTAGAGCAAATGCCGTGCCAATTGTGAAAATAATATTGACGTCAGTGAGTTACGCGAACTTGTTAAAAATCGCGCGGGCGCATTGCGGAATCAGGTGGCCGCACGCCTTACTTGTGTAGGGTTTCGCCTACAAAATTGGTAGCTCAGCGCAAAGAGGCGTGTGTAAAAGCACACAGAATTTAGCGCTTAGATTTAAATCGATGAATTTTCTCGTTTAAGTTGTAGGAGAATTGCTACAACACGAGCACAGCCGGCGGCACGAAGATTTTCTGGGATAAGTTAAATGTTTAACTTGAAACCCTGAGGATCAATGGAATGACGTGCCAATAATTTGTAAAAATCGCTCCGATCTCGTCGCGCGATGCGCGCCGCTGCGCTCACATTACCTTGGCTTATCGTGAGCAACTGGCATAAGTACTGTCGGGTAAATTCATGTTTTGCATCTTTGTAGGAGACGACTTGTTCGACGCTCTCGCCGAGCGCATCGGCGATGAGCCGTGCCCCGATCACGGGGCCGACAGACAGCGCATGGGCGCGTTCCACGACATTCGCGAGCTGGCGAATATTACCTGGCGAGGATGCGCGCAACATTAATTCAATCGCCCGTGGTGCTAAGGATTTCCGTGATTCAGACGTCTTAGCCAAGCGCATCAGAAAATGGTGCGCCAGTAATGGAATATCAGCTGCCCTAGCGGCTAGCGGCTAACGGAGGAATAGCCAATTCAACCACGCCGAGTCGATAGAATAGATCTTCGCGAAACTCACCCCGCTCTATCTGTTGTGGTAGATAGCGATGGGTCGCAGAAATCACTCGCACCTTCACCGCAATATTCCGATTGCTGCCGACCGGTCGTACCTCACCTTCTTGCAACACGCGCAACAATTTCACCTGTAAAGCGGCCGGCATATCGCCAATTTCATCTAAAAATAAGCTACCACCGTCCGCCGCTGTAATGAGGCCTGTGCGCTGCGTCGAAGCGCCAGTAAAGGACCCACGTTCGTGACCAAAGAGTTCTGACTCCAGCAATTCGAGGGGTAGGGCACCTGTGTTGATTGCAACGAAGGGGCCGTCCAATCCACTCGCCTGGTGGATCGCTCTTGCCAACACTTCCTTACCGCTGCCGCTTGGTCCCGTGATTAATACGCTGGCCGCGGTGATGGCGATCTGTTTTGCCTGCGCCAATAACCGATTCAGTTTCACACTATTACCGACAATGTCGCGACGCCACGCATCGTTGGAGCGACTGCCGGAAGACACCGCAATGGCGCGTTCGATATGACTTCGAAGTTCGTGTTTGTCGAGTGGTTTCGTCAAAAACCCAAAGGCTCCACGTTGCGTTGCTTCAACTGCATCAGGAATGGTTCCGTGCGCCGTCATCAACAACACAGCAAGTCCTGGCCAGCGAATTTGAATTTCGTCGAGCAGTGCGGCGCCATCCATCCCGTCCATTCGAAGATCGGTGATTACGAGCGCCGGCGAAAATCGTGTGATAGCAACTAACGCACCTGGACCGTCTTGGGCGGTCTCGACACGGTAGCCTTGGCTTTCCAAGCGGATGCTGAGTAAGCGTAGCAAGCTCGCATCGTCATCAACCAGTAGGATGCATGTGGTGGCGTTCGTCATGGTGCGCGGATGTCGTTCGCGACCGTGCGGGTTATTTCTTCTTCGATGGCGGTTAACGCTTGGATTTTTGCTTCTGCCGTGTGGTTTGCAACGCGCAGTGCTTGCAGCTCTTTTTCGGAATCTTGCCGCAGGCGTTTAAGTGACGATTGCAATTGCGTAATTTCAAGCTGGGCGTCGGCATCGTTTCGCACCAATTTAGCGTGGCGTCTGCGGGCTCCGGCCAGATCGCGGGCCAAAACTTGAATCGTCGCTGGCAAGGGCGGATCAAGCGAGGAGATTTCTTTTTCCAAAGTTGCATCCGTCTCGTTTGCCGCTTGTCGGTTCATCATCAGCGCTAGCCGGAGAGCATTTGGCGCCGTTCGATTGGTCCGGTAGTCGTCGAACGCGGTCTTCAACAAGGTGACTCTACGCTGCGCTTCGAGGTGACTAAGTGACGCCATGTAACGCAATAGCTCATCTATCGACTTTTCCGACGGTGGGTTCTCGAGCAATGGTATGCCGCCAAGCTGTAAGCCACTGCGCGGTTGTTGTGTCGAGCAGGCGCATAGCAACAGCAATACCAGGGCAGTGAATATAAATGTCTTCATAGGCCCTAGTGTCCTGTAGGGTTGAGCGGCAGCGACATACGAAAGTGTCCGCCGTCATTCTGATCGACCATTAATTCAATTCGACCGTCGCGCGCGCGCGCATTCGCGCACCACGGATAGGCCGATCCCGGTGCCTCGAACAGTCGATCCGGCCAGTGGTTGACCCTGGTAGAACGGCTCGAATACAAATTCACGATCGCCTGGCGAAACACCCGGTCCTTGATCAACAATATCGACACAGCCGCTTTCGGCCATGGCGCGGATCGCGATGGTGATCTGTCCGCGTTGTGGCGAAAACTTGACCGCGTTGCTGATCAAGTTATCAATCGCAGTGCGAAATTTTCTGCGGTCCGCACAGAGCGTTACGGGAGCCGAAGTAATTGTTACTTCCAGCTCTTTACGACGGATCTCAAGACGATGCTGCGCGACGACGAAGTTAACTAATGAGCGGAAATCGAAGCGCGAAATTTTGAGTTCGCGTGTCTCGTGTTGCCACGCGCTAAAATTTAATAAGTTCTCGATCAAGGTTTGTAGTTTTAGGCAGTTTTCATGGAGGATGTCCGCGACTTCCTTTTGCGCCACGCTGAGCGTCCCGACTGATCCGTCGCTAAGGAGTTCCGTGCCTTCACGAAGGCTTGCCAAGGGCGTCTTTAGTTCATGCGATATGTGGCGCAGAAAAGTATTTTTCGTCTCATCCGTTTCGCGTAAACGGATCCTTAACCAGTCGAGGCGTGCGCCTAAGGCGCGTAATTCGTCGGGTCCGTTGATAGCGATTGTTGAGGAAAACCCTTGTTCGCCGAGTTTGGTAATGGCCGACGCCAAATCTCGTATTGGCCGCACTATCATTGCGCTAAATAACGCAACCAAGCCGATGGTTAGGGGAAGCAGGGCAATCGATTGCCAAAATAGCTCGTGTTGCGCACGCGCTGCTTCGTAACCCAGGGTTTCGATCTCCACATCAAGATAAGATGTACTTCGTTCTGAGATATTGATGGCCAACGCGCGTAGGTTGGTGAAGTGTTCGACGATCGACTCTGGTGCGTCGTGCGCCACGAGTGTGGCACTCGAATCCCGCAGCGGGATGCTGTCGTCGATGCCGTCATTCAATTGCATTAACTCGAGTAGTTGACGGGCCAGGCTATGTTCGCCATCCATGCGACGAAGTACTTGGAGCGCTTCAGTGAACGTCACCTTGTTCTCTAGATATAAACCCCATAGCGTGGGATCCCCTACCACGTAGTACTGGCGAACGTAGCGTTCCATATCAGTGATATGTTCGGCCAGCCGCTCATGAACGCGGGTCACTTGGACTCCGTGTACGACTAAGTGTTGACTGTGCTCTGCCAGCTGATCAACTCGATAAGCAGCGCGGGCAATACCGAGCAGAAGCGGTAGAGCCACGATCGAGAATCCGATAAGCACCAGTCCAAGGACGGTTCGAGGTCGGTGTAAACGCATCATCCGTAATTGCGTTGTCCGGTCAGTTTGAGTCGTGAAGTCTATCAACCGATAACGGCTTGCGATCGTTCAGTTTGTGATGGACGTCACTTTTCAGGCTTCGGGTCGCTTCGATTGACTAAACTGAACCAAGACCGAACATTCGGATTGGCTCGGACCAAGAGCTGTTATGGTAGGAAGCGTGTCTTCCGAGATAAATCAGCATGATGATCAGAACTGAGAAATGAGCAAACTTGCCGTCTTTGTAGACGTTCAGAATATCTACTACACGACCCGCGATGCATATGGTCGCCAGTTTAATTACCGAGAATTTTGGCGACGCCTTGAAACGATGGGCGAGATTGCCCAAGCGACCGCCTATGCGATCGATCGGGGCGACCCAGGGCAAATGAAGTTTCAGACCGCGCTGAAGCACATTGGGTTCACGGTCAAACTCAAACCTTATATTCAACGAAAAGATGGATCGGCAAAAGGAGATTGGGACGTCGGTATCACCATCGACGTGTTGGCGGCCGCACATGAGGTCAATACGGTTGTTTTGCTGTCGGGCGACGGAGATTTCGATTTATTGCTGCAAGAGATAGGACTCCGCAACAGTGTCGCATCCGTGGTAGTCGGTGTGCCAAGTCTGACTGCGAAATCACTGATCGATTCTGCTATGACCTTTATTCCGATCGACGACGAGCTGTTACTCTAATTTTTGCGCTTTCGTATCGGACGGGTTTTCACGAACTCATGACATCAGCGCCGTGTGGCCCGCTACCGCCATCGGATCGAGTAGGAGCGCATTCGAACAGCGACACCGCGGCATTGTCACAATTTAAGTTGATGCCGCGTCCTCGACCATCTTGCGGATCACCTCGTCGAGGTTCGGAACGGGTGAGCAATCCTTAAACTTGCTAAGCGAGGAAAAGATCGATGCCGCCGCCTGGTGAAATTCCGCGGGCAAACCATTCGCCGCATAGGTCGTAGCGATTTCCTGCATCTCTCCTTCGAACCGCCAGGCTTTTGGCGCGTTAGCTGCGGCGGCCGCGTTAAGACGAACGGCTAAATCGGGAATCGATAGTGCCCACTCGTCGTACAGTTCCATGGCGACATCTTCTGACGCGGCCAAAGCGGCCACCGATAGTAAGAGAGCCGCTGAGCCTTTCGTCCACGCGGCGTAACACATCTTCAGTGCCGAGGCGGCGGTTTGGGAAGACCCCATAACGATCGCTGTTAATGCCGTGTTCGCGAAACACGGTTCAAGCTCGGCACTTCGTTCTCCAGATAGATAAATCCGCGTTGTGCCAGGTTTCCGAGCCGGCGGGCCAACGATGCCAGCATCGACGTAACTCGCGCCTGCCGCTTCAACGGTTTTGGCGATAGAACGCGCCGTGTCCGGAGAAACGGCATTAGCATCCACATAGAGGCCGCAAAAATTATGCCGCGCCACGTCTTCGGCAGTCGATTGTGCGGCGTCGGGAGGACATACTGAAATGGTGATGTCGCTATCGTCCAATAGCTCAGCCAGATGCTCGTAGGGATTGAATGAGCCGCTTTGCGCGCGTTTTTGCGTCGCGGCGCTGCGACCCGCCGCTAACCAGCCGATCTGGTGGCCGGCCTCGGCGGCACAAGTTCCAACCGTTACGCCCATGTTTCCCGGGTGTAGTAAAGCGATCCTCATAGCGCTTGCCGTGCCTCTAGTCCGCATCCGATAAATCTAATTTTGAGCTCCTCTAAACGAAATGTTCGGGCTTTCGGCCGGACCAAGGTAAGGCTTGTTCCAACTGCCCAGCTAAGGAATACAGTGTTTCCTCATCTCCCAATCGTCCGACAAACTGCATCGCTAACGGCAAATCTTGCTTAGATTGCCACAGCGGCAACATCACCGACGGCTGCCCCGTAGTATTAAACAATGGGGTGTAGGGCGTGTAGTCGTACATCAGCTGCTGCCACCAATCCATGACATTGACGCCTTTCGCATTTTGGTTGAGCTCTCCGAGCTTAGCCACTTCGCGACCCAATCCCGGGGTGAGTAACACGTCGTAATTTTTCATCACTGCGCCAACCGCGCGAGATACTCGGTTTTGCACACCCATTGCCCATTCCATTTCCATCGCATTAAGTTTCTTCGCATAGCGATAAACTTCAAGGCTGACATGTTCGAGCGTAGACGAACTAATCTTGCGTCCAGTCATTTTCGAAAACTGTTCAATCGTGTGGCCCAAGGTTACCGCCCAGAGTCGGATCGTCGATTCATTAAAGGCCTCGGCGTCATACTTAAGCCGAACCGGCTCACAGACATGACCAAGATCTTCGAGTAGCTTGCGGGTGTCGTTAAGGCGCGCTTTATTTTCTTTAGCCGGTTTCGCACACCCCGGCAATTGTTCAATAACGCCGACTCGTAATTGCCCCGGCGGTGTCATCGCTGCACTTAAGAATCCACGTTTTGGTGGTTCTGCGGTATAGAAATAGCCATCATCTGGACCCGCTAAACAATCGAGCAATGCGGCGGAATCACGCACGGTGCGCGTGACGGCAAATTCAACGCCGAGTCCCCATAGAAAAACGCCACCATCGGGACCTGTTGGTGTTCGACCGCGCGTCGGTTTCATGCCGACGAGGCCGTTGCAGGCCGCTGGGTTCCGGATCGATCCGCCGCCGTCATTGGCGTGTGCAATCGGAACGATGCCAGACGCCACAGATGCCCCAGCGCCACCCGAAGAACCGCCCACGGAATGGCCGAGATTCCACGGGTTGCACGTTGGTCCGTAGACCACCGCCTCGCTACTCGCGTTAAAAGCCATTTCCGGCGTTGTGGTGGTTCCCACTGTCACCAGACCTGCCTTCTTACAGCGGATCATTAATTCCGTATCTGAATCGAACTTCACGCCGGCTGCGAGTCGCGAACCGGCCGACGTTTTCATTCCCTTAAAATGCATACCAAATTCTTTGACCAGGAACGGCACGCCGCAAAATGGCCCCTGCGGCAAACCGCTTTTAATTTCGGCAATTGCGTGGTCGCGTAATTCTTGAACGACGCAATTGAGTTGTGGGTTCAAACGTTCAATCCCGGCGACCGCGCAATCAACGAGTTCGCGTGCAGAGACTTCACGTCGGCGTACAAGATCTGCTAGACCTAGGCCGTCGTATTCACTGTAGTTTTCTATTGACATTGGACATCCTCTGACTTCTCGATAAGTGTTGAATAGTATTTCTAACGAAGCTGTAAGCTCTAGCAGGTTTGGGTTTTTCTAATGGCTTGTTGGTTGCCAGGTGATTAAGTAATCACCGCATCTGCCTCGATTTCAACGAGCAGATCCGGATGCGCGAGTGCGCTCACGGCGACGCCAGTTGAGGCTGGACGAATGTCGCTAAAATAGCTAGCGTGCGCCTTCGCGACATCGTCAAAATAATCCATGCTGGTTACGTAGATCCGGGTGCGCACAACATCCGCCATCGTAGCGCCAGCATCCTCTAAAGCATTTTTGATCGTCTCTAAGGCTTGCAGTGCTTGGATATGCGGGTCGCCGGTTCCAGCAACCGTGCCGTCTGATTGGATTGCCGTACAGCCCGAGACGAACACTTGGTTATTTACTTTAACGGCGCGCGAGAAGCCGAATATTGGTTCGTAGGGCGAACCCGATGAAATGTTTGTGCGATTGGTCATGAGCTATTCTCCTAGGTACCGGTTCGTGACGCTGGCGGTCGAAGATGACACTATCACGCATGCTGGCATTTATAGAATATTTGAGCAAACGGGGCGGTTGGGCACCTGGTCATCGCGACAGCAGTGTGCGGCGGCCTGAAATCGACGTAGCATGAACTGCGCTTAAATTAGTCGCACAACTCGGCTGCAATTCCAACTATGCGAGAGAATTCGAAGCATGACTGAGCAAAGTAATCGGGGCTGGCGGATCAGTGTTGACACAGGCGGGACGTTTACCGACGTCGTTGTCGCAGATGCGGATGGTCGCTTTACGATTGGTAAAGCACCAACTACCCCAGATCGAATCTTCGTCGGACTCCGTGCCGCATTAGAGGCAGCCGCGCAGACGATTGGCCTCGACCTAGCAGAGGTTCTGAAACGAGCCGATCTTTTTATTTACGGTACGACGCGCGCAACCAACGCGATCGTCACCGGTAACATCGCGAAGACTGCGTTTCTCACAACGTTCGGATTTCCGGACGTGCTCGTATTGCGTGAGGGCGGTAAGTTCGACCCGCATGATTTTTCAAAGCCGTTCCCGAAACCGTATATCCCGCGGCGCTTCACTTACGAAATTAATGAACGAATTGATGCCCAAGGTGAAATAATCACGCCGCTCGATGAGGCGCAAACGTTACAGGTTATCGGTGAACTGAAATCTAAGGCCTACGAGGCGATTGCTGTTTCATTATTTTGGGCAACCGCGAATTCGAAACACGAGAAGCGCGTCGGCGAATTGTTGTCGAGCGAGTTGCCCGGCGTTCCATACACTTTAAGTCACGAACTTAATCCGATTCTCCGCGAGTATCGCCGTGGTTCCTCAGTCGCTATCGACGCCTCTTTGAAACCGTTAATGCAGGCGCATCTGCGTGATTTGCAGTTGGATCTTCGCGACGAAGGTTATAACGGCGAAATATTGATTAGTACGACGATCGGTGGTTGTTTGGATATCGATACCGTTATCGAGCGTCCTATCCACACCGTGAGATCAGGTCCCGCGATGGGACCTGTCGCGGGCCGACGCTATGCCGAACTCGAAGGGAAAGTCGGCTCGGTCCTGGTCGTCGACACGGGCGGCACGACGTTCGATGTGTCACTCATCCGCGATGGCGCGATTGCCATCACGCAAGAGACCTGGATTGGTGAACGCTTTACCGGCCACATGCTCGGTATACCAGCGGTCGATGCGCGCAGTGTCGGTTCCGGCGGGGGATCTATTGCATGGCTTGATGAAGCGAATCTTTTACATGTTGGCCCGCAAAGTTCCGGTGCCAACCCGGGACCTGCTTGTTACGCTCAAGGCGGCGTACTACCCACCGTCACCGACGCCGCTTTGGTACTCGGTTACATCGATGCAGATTATTTTCTTGGTGGACGTATGCAGCTCGATGCGCTCGCCGCCGAAACCGCAATCGCAACAATCGCAACGCCATTAGCTATTAGCTGCGAGGAGGCTGCATATTCAATATTTGCCGTTTCAAACGAAACCATGATTAACGCGATTAAGGATATTACGGTGAGCGAGGGCAGCGACCCAAGCGAGGCGGTGCTGGTCGCGGGCGGCGGCGCAGCGGGACTCAACATCGTGCCGATTGCTCGCGAATTACAGTGCCAAGCGGTGGTGGTACCGCGCACCGCAAGCGTGCTCTCCGCCTGCGGCATGCAGTTTTCCGATATTCAAGCAGAACAAAGTGCCACAGTGCCGACCCGGTCGGATAATTTCGATCGCACGCGCGTGAACCAAGCCCTGGACGAGATCGACGATGGTTTAAAAGCATTCGCCGGGCGACTCGCAGAACGTGGCTTCGACCAATACGCCTTGAGCTATCGGGTCGACGCGCACTACGCGGCGCAAGTTTGGGACATCGCCGTCGACTTACCGGCCGCCCGCATCGACTCAGATTCACTCGAAGAAACATTGTTCGAAGCATTTCATGCGGCCCATCGACGCATTTTTAGTGTCGAAGATCGCGCGAGTCCGATCGAATTTCTAAATTGGACCGGCAGACTGTCGGTACGCCTCCCTCAAGCAGTCATTACTGCGAGCGGCGGGCGTAGTGAGACGTCTCAACCGTCGCGTAAAGTGTGGTTCGACATTACCGGATCCGATGATGCGGCAATTTTGCGGGGCGATTCCGTAAAAGTTGGCCAGTCAATTGCGGGCCCGGCAATTATCGAAGAAGAAACGACAACCTTGGTTTTGCCACGCGGTACCCGCGCCACCTTGACGAACAATGATAGTTATTTCGTTGAACTAGAAGTTTGAATTCCCGGAGTAAAGCCGATGGATACAAAAGTTAAAGCAAGCTCGACGACGGAAATTTCTCCCATGTTGCTTGCCGTGCTGGCCAACCGATTCGACGGTGTCGTACGAGAAATGACCAACACCATGCTGAGGACGGGTCGTTCGGCGGTGATCAACAGCGCGCGCGATTTTTCCTGCGGTATCACGACAGCCAGCAACGAGTTGTTTGCCACGGCTGAGGGATTACCTGCGCATACCTACGGGTTAAATATGCAAACCGCAGCCATGTGCGAATACCACGACGACATAGCCGAAGGTGACGCCTACTTACACAACGATCCGTACAGCGGAAATTCGCATCCGGCCGACCACACATTAATCGCTCCGGTTTTCTGGCAAGGGCGACATTTATTTAATGTTTGTGCAAAAGCGCATCAGGCGGATATAGGCAATAGTCTTCCGTCGACCTACCACGCCACCGCTCGCGACGTATACGAAGAGGGCGCATTGATATTTCCTGCCGTTAGAGTGCAGCGTGCCTACCAACAGAACGACGACATCATCCGCATGTGCCAACGACGCATCCGCGTGCCGGATTTTTGGTACGGGGATCACCTAGCAATGCTCGGCGCCGTGCGTAACGGTGAAAAGCGCATACACGACATCTTTAAAAAATACGGCACGGAGATGATCGAAAAATTCGTCGACGAGTGGTTCGATTACAGCGAGAAACGTATGCGTCACGCGATCCGCGCGCTGCCGGAGAAGACAATCGTGCGGCAAGGATTTCACGATCCTATGCCACCAATGATGCCGGATGGCATTCCCGTGAACGTCAAACTGACGATCGATCCCGAGGCCGCTGTGATCGAAATCGATCTCACTGACAACATCGATAATATGGACAACGGTCTGAATTTGTCCGAGTCTTGCTCGATCAGCAATTCTGTTGCCGGCGTGTTCAATTGCCTGCCTTCAGATATTCCACGTAATGGCGGTTCGTATCGTTGCATCTCGATGAAACTGCGAGAAGGTGCGGCGATTGGGATCCCGAAGTTTCCACATAGCTGCTCGGTCGCGACAACTAATTTGTCCGACCGTTTGCTCAACGCGGTGCAGTCTGGTCTATCAGATCTAGGCGAGGGCTATGGTCTTGCCGAGGGCGGACTCGGTATGGGGCCCGGCTTTAGTGTTATTTCCGGTAACGACGCGCGCCACGCCGGGCACCCGTACGTGAATCAACTGATCCTTGGGAATAACGGCGGCCCAGCCGGCGCCGAATGTGACGGCTGGATAACCTACGGCTTGCCAGTCGTTGCCGGCCTTATGTATCGCGATAGCTTGGAAATCAGCGAGCTCACCTATCCGATCCGTTATCGTGAGATTCGACTCGAACAAGACACGATGGGAGCGGGTCGCAATCGCGGCGCGCCCGGTGCGAGAGTGACCTACGGGCCGAGTCACGATCCGATGACGGTAGTGTTTGCTGCAGATGGTCAAGTGAATCCGGCGCGTGGTGTTCGTGGTGGCCTGAGTGGCAACACCGGGGAGATGCACGTGATCGATGCCGACGGTAATGCGACACGCGCGCCCAGCGTCGGCGCGATTGTACTTGAAGCAGGTAGCTGCCTAAGCGGCTTGGAACTCGCCGGCGGCGGCTACGGGGATCCGCTTGAACGAGAACCCGAAAGAGTTCTCGATGACGTGATCGAACGTTACGTTTCAGAGCATTGTGCTCGAGATATTTACGGGGTCATGTTTAGCGGATCGATAGATGATGATTCACTGAGCGTGGATAGTGACGCGACGGCGAAACAGCGCGAACACTTGCAAACAGATAAGGCAAGTGAGCGTGCCAATCGTTCCTGAATAACGGAGAAAAGCTATGGCGACCGCGGAGCCCATTGTTAATGAAGACGAACGTTTGCCCTTAATCCTAGGTTTTCAAAAAATTGCTGACAATACCAATCAAGCAACGAGTTTTGCTGAGTACGGCAAAGGCATCTATGTCTACGATACGGATGGGCGCGAATACATCGAGGCGACATCGTCGTTTTACGTGGCGTCTCTCGGCTATAACAACGAGGAACTGATCGATGCCATCGCGGCCCAATACCGTGAACTGCCGTTTTTCGTCTCGGCCTTAAATCGTACGTCGAAAGCATCGCTCGATTTAGCAGAGCGCTTAGTCGCGATTGCACCGGTTAAAGACGCGCACCTGTTGTTCGGATCGACGGGTTCTGAGGCGATCGATTTTTTGATTAAAATGCTGCGTTTCGGTGCAGTGGCAAGAGGTGAATCGGAGCGCCGGACGGTCATCGGACGGCACGGTAGCTATCATGGCGGTACGTTGGCCTCAGCGAGTCTTACGGGTGGGCACCACGAAGAATTCGGCCTTCCGATTGAAGGCTTTCGTCATGTTTCGCAACCCGATTTTCACGGTGACCGACAACCAGGACAATCCGCATCAGACTATAGCGCTGGTTTAGCTGGAGAACTGCGCCGTCTAATTCAACGGGAACCTGAAAACACGATCGCGGCGTTTTTCGCCGAGCCGATCAGTTTTTCTGCCGGCTTTAAGGTGCCGCCGAAGGACTATTTCCCTGCGATCGTAAATGTACTTCAGGAATTTGCCATCGACTTTGTGGCTGATGAAGTAGTCACCGGCTTTGGGCGAACCGGCGCGTTGTTTGGCTGCGACACCTTCAATCTTAAGCCCGACCATGTGACGATGGCGAAAGGTATTACGTCTGGCTACTTTCCGCTGTCTGCCATTGCCATCGGAAATCAGTTGTATCAGGATCTCGAAGTGGGATCGGAACGGTTCGGCACTTTAGCGCACGCTGGTACCTATTCCGCCCATCCCGTTGGTGCAGCTACCGCATTGAAGATGATTGAAATTATCGAAAGAGACCACCTTGTTGAGCACGCTCGTGTGATGGGCGAGCATCTGGCGGCCCGTTTGCAACGATTCCAAGGACATCCATTAGTTGGTGAAATTCGAAGTCTAGGGCTCGCGGCAAGTATCGATTTTCTGCGTCGTGACGTTAATGATGTGCCGAACAATACGGACGCAGATGAAATTTCGCTGGCAGTTTACGCGGCACTGTTGGAACTCGGCGTTGTCGTTCGGCCGGCTGGACGAAGTGTTGTTATCGCGCCGCCGCTGATAATTAAAGCCGACGAAATCAATGAGATATGCGCGCGGATGGGTCACGCCTTAGACGATGTCTGGCAATCATTAAACACTAAGTCTACGGCAGCAAAGTCCTAATCGACATAAACTGAGGTTATGCCACGCGGAGCCCGCACAAATCACGCCTGCCTGCCGGCGAGTTCTAGCTTTCGTGATGGCCAATGTGGCCAATGGTGGGCCAATGGGGTCAGGGCCAATGGGGTCAGACTCGATTGAACGTACGGATTGCAGCAACAGGTGGGCCAATGGGGTCAGACTCGATTGAACGTACGGATTGCAGCAACATGGTATTTCAATCGAGTCTGACCCCATTGATCTTTTCCCCCATTGATCTTTTCAATCGAGTCTGACCCCATTGATCTTTGATCTTCAAGTATTCGCTTGCACCGCCCGCGAATCTGCCCACAACTTGGGGCAGCGCGTTGAATCTAATCAACGAATAGCCAATTAATGTTCGAAGGGAAAATGACTATGAGCATCACAAGACATCACACCGGCGCTCGCATGAGCCAAATGGTTATCCACGGCGACACGATTTATTTGGCAGGACAAGTTGCCAACGATCCCAAGGCCGACATTCTGACGCAAACCCAGGAAGTTCTCGACAAAATAGATGCTCTGCTCGCCGAAGCGGGTTCCGATAAATCCAAAATTCTCACGGCCCAGATTTGGCTCGCTAACATCAGCCACTTCGCCAAAATGAACACCGTATGGGACGCATGGGTACCTGAAGGAAATACGCCAGCTCGTGCCTGCATCGAAGCGCGGTTAGCCACACCTGATTATCTCGTCGAAGTAGGCGTGATTGCTGCTTTATAAGTCGATAATACCTATGGTCAATATCCCAGATGCGAAGGTTAAATTTCTCGCGAACAATGTGTCCGAGACGTTTGCGTTCGAATATGTGTGTCGGCGCACGGTTATCGACAAAATGTTGACGCGATGACCGCCCGTCCAGCAGAGATTAGCTACCGACCCATGGTCGCGGAGGATGTTGATCACGTCCCAATCGGCTGTCAAGGGGAAAGGAAAGCGATCCAAGATCGCATTAAAGATTTAGGCTCGGTTGCCATCTTAGCGTTCGATGGCAATCTGCACGTCGCGCAGTTGCAATTCCGGCGTTACGAGCGAAATTTACGCTCGCCGAACGGATTATGGGACCCGCTCTACTGGGGCGACTTTGGTGCCCAGGCCCCAGAGCTTCCGCCAGATACCGTTGCCTTGTTTTGCTATCACGTTGGCCAAACTGAAGACAGCGAGGCGCGCGATAGTCGTTATCAAGGACGCGGCATTGGCCTCGCGTTACTCGATTATTTTATCGAGTGGGCGACGCATAACGAATATTCGGCAATCGTCGCGAAGTGCACGCCATCGGATCGCGCGGTCATGTCATTCATGGGCGGCCAACCTGTCGACGCCTATCTCGATCGAGGTTTTGATTCGATCTTAAGTTGGCGTGACCAACAGTTGGCCGAAGTAATCCAAGAGAAAAAGCTCGCTGTGGCGAGTGCTGATTTAAACATCGCGGCGAGGGTCGGTTGTTGCGTGAAATATATTCGATGAATTTTCTTTCTTTTTTGAACCGGAAGTGTCAATGAGCAACGCGCAAATTGTACGCGACGCGTGTCGAATCGTTTGGACCGAAGGACAGGTGTCGCGTATGGGAGAGTTTTATGCCGACGACTTCAAAGCCGACTATCCGATGACGAATTGGGGCAGCGGATTAGAGGGCGCAAGAAAACTCGCCGCCGCTGTTCGCATAGGATTTCCAGACTACCGAGAGCATATAGACGAATTGATTGACGCGGGCGAGAATATTATTGTTCGACTCACCATCCGCGGAACTCACACGGGACCATTGGCGGATTTACCTGCAACCGGTAAGGCTGTGGAATTTAAAGATGTAACCATTTGCCGAGTGAACAACGGCAAGATAGCGGAGCAACGTGGACTGACAGATTATCTGAGCTTGTACACTCAATTGGGATTAGTCCAACTTCCAACGGCCAGTTAAGTAGTGTTATTCTTGAGTTCTCCTTTTAGAATAATTATTTCCGACGGGTAATCTCAAAGAACGATTGAAGAAAATTTGAGACTTTGCGGATACGGTATTCAGCGCATATCCGTTAGTACACAAGAAGATCGGAGATGTCTCTCCGGAATCATTGCGGCTCATTGGTTCGGCAACTATCCGCCCAGCATTATTGGCAATCGACCGTGCCGACGAAGTGACGGCAAGCCTTTGGTGGTCGCGCAACTCTGCTCGCGTGCCGCGCCATCATGAGTGTCGCCGATTGAGCGCAGCGCCGACGAGGCGCTGGCATCCCAGTCGTCAATTACGACGAATTGAATTTACGCTCGCTACCTGACGATTTCGTGAATAAGGTAAGGAATCAGTAAAGTCGCCCTAGCTAGTTCTAGAAATTAATCGCCATGCGCATTTCCATTGGGACGCCGTGCTGCAGTGGAATCGGTGCGGTGGATTCGACCAGGCACTGCATGCCGAGTGCTCGATAAAATTCGACTGCCGGATTGTCGGATAGCACGTCGAGATGTAAACCGCGTAAGCCAGCTTGCTTCGCATTCGCGACCGCATTGGCGACAAGTTGCCGTCCGATCCCTTTGCCATGTTGCTTAGGATTCACGGCTAGCGCGTGGATGTAGTAGACGCTGGATGGAATCGCAGCATTTAGAAAACCGCACTGGAAGGTTCGTTCGGCAATCGCCTTTAAGTCTTCACTGGCAACGACGCCTCGTTCGATCAACGGTGGCCATATGGCCCCAAGTGCCTTCTTCCGTTGCGCGAATTCGGGGCCGTGGAATCCCACCTCAATGCCGACTAGTTCGTTACCCTCGAGCGCTAAGGTAGTACCGTCGTACGCAAACAGTGTACCCGCTTCGCGCCACGATGCGTCAACGATATGGTTGAACAATTCGCGGCCGTTAAATTGGTAGTCATAGGTAACCGGACCGGTGGCATGCATTAAGTCTGCAAATTGATTGGCAAACATATCAAGATGAGCCGTGGTTGCTTGAACGATTTCCATCGCGATCTCCGTTTGGTTTGTTCTGTTAGATCGATATCGCTGAACTGATCGGGATAACTATCCTTGGCTCATCAATGAGCTGCTCACAGGAACTCGGGTAGCCACGGTTCCCCGAGGCACACTCTCGCGCCTCGACTAAATTGAAATGCGTGCGTGAATGAGCCGCTTGATTGCAATGTTGTCGCCACTATCTCGAGTCGGCCTTGTCGAAAGCCTCGAGCACTTTCGCAAACGCTTCGATGCTAGCGCAGGTTGTCGGTTCTAAGCAGATGTGCAAATGATTAATACCTTCGGCGTGATATTCGTGTAGCACGGCTGCAATGTCCACAGGCGCGCCGGCGAGCGGTACCAAGGGACCTTCTTCGACCCAATTGTCCGTCGGTAATTTGTCCGACCAAGGATTGGCGCAGGCATCGGCGACCAGGGCAGTCACGGTTCGGTCAAGTGTTTTGGGTTCGCGGTTTTCACCTAAGCAAAATTCTAAGTGAGTGATATGCGAGCAGCGCATACAATGACCTAGATCTTAGCGGGGTAGTCGCGTAGCCGCACGCTAATAAAACACTAGAGATTACGCGAATGACACAGGAGACGACCCAATGTTGACCGATCTGCAAGGGATGGACTTAGATTCCCATCTACACCCATACACTAATTTCAACGACTTAAACGAGCGTGGCGCGCTTGTCATGAAGAGCGGTTCGGGTGTGAACCTCGTGGACGTCGATGGGCGGAGTTATATCGACTCTATGGCGGGTTTGTGGTGCTGCGACGTTGGTTACGGGCGTGCCGAAATTGCCGATGCAATTGCAAAACAAGCGCACGAGCTCGCTTACTACCACTCGTTCTTCGGTATGGCGACAGAGCCAACGATTCGTCTGGCGGACCGTTTAAAACGAATGATGCCCTGGCCGATGGCGAAAGTATTTTTTGGCCTATCCGGCTCCGACGCTAACGATACCCAGATTAAACTCTTGTGGCTGTATAACAATCTTCGCGGTCAGCCGCAAAAAACCAAAATTATTTCACGGTATATGGCCTACCACGGAATCACCTTAGGCGCATCGAACATGACCGGAATACCACAGGTCCACGCACGCATGAATATGCCGCTTCCCGGATTCCTGCACTTATCGATGCCGCATTATTAT
>JBLFWZ010000068.1:0-17713 GCA_047611905.1 Gammaproteobacteria bacterium
ATTCGTTTGGTGAGTTATGTGTCCGGGTTAATCGTGCAGGCAACGCGTTAAAAACGCTCGGCCTGCAGCCGGAATCGAGAGTCGCCATGATCATGAGCGACAGCATCGACTTCCTCGCGGTTTTTTGGGGCGCTATTAAGGCGGGCCTAATTCCCGTGCCGATTAATACCTTGCTTACCGAAGAGCATTACAACTACATCCTGTCTGATTGCCGCGCGCGAGCCTTAGTCGTTAGTGCGAGCCTCTTAGATACGCTTGGTGCGTCGCTCGATGATCCCGCCTATTTGCAACACGTGGTGGTCTCTGGGGACGAGTCTAACGGAGCAGCCCTCCTGTCGGACTTAATGGCGGACGCATCGGCAGAACTGCAGGCCGCTCACACGTGCGCCGACGATGTCGCATTTTGGCTCTATTCTTCTGGCTCGACCGGGCAACCGAAAGGTGTTCAACACGTCCAAAGCAGCTTGGTATATACAGCTGAGACATACGGCAAGCAGGTGCTTGGAATCGCTAGTGAAGACATTGTGTATTCCGCAGCAAAATTATTTTTTGCATACGGTTTAGGCAACGGCATGACATTTCCGTTATCGGTCGGTGCAACGACGGTACTCACGGCATCAAGACCAACACCGGCCATGGTTATGGCTTTAATGCAACGGGACCAGATCACACTTTATTTCGGTGTGCCAACTTTGTATGCCGCAATTCTTGCGGACCCATCGGTCAGTTCCGGCAGTGGCTCGAGTTGCCTACGTCTTTGCGTGTCGGCGGGCGAAGCTTTGCCAGCAGAAATTGGTAAGCGTTGGCAGGAGTTATTCGGTGTGCCGGTGATCGACGGCGTGGGATCGACCGAAATGTTGCATATTTTCTTGAGTAATCGCGTGGACGATGTGAACTTCGGGACTTCAGGCCTGCCAGTTCCCGGATATTCCGTAAAACTTGTCGACGACAATGATGCCGATGTTGAGGTCGGAGAGATAGGCGAGCTAGTGGTGAGAGGGCGCTCCAGTGCCGTCGGCTACTGCAATCAGTTAGACAGGAGCCGTAGAACATTTGTCGGCGAATGGACCTACACGGGTGACAAATACGTTCTGCAAACTGACGGTTATTATCGATTTTGTGGTCGGACCGACGATATGTTCAAGTCCGGCGGCAACTGGGTATCGCCGTTCGACGTAGAAGCAATACTAATTTCTCATCCGTCGGTTCTGGAAGCGGCGGTGGTAGGGCAGCCCGATGAACATGGCAACATAAAGCCTAAAGCGTTTGTGGTCCTACGAGATCCGACGCAAGCGACCACGGAGCTGTCTCGCGTCCTACAGGAGCATGTGAAACAAGCGACTGAATTATGGAAATATCCACGATGGATCGAGTTTCAAAACGAACTGCCGAAGACGGCAACCGGCAAGATTCAGCGATTCAAGCTGCGTTCAGATGAGTAAGGTACGGCATCTTGTGCGACAGAGTCGCCACGGATTCTAGCAAGGCCTAGCGCTCGGTGACGCGGATCGATGCGCCAGGTTCCGTACGATGCATCACCGCTACATTACGCAATGCGGTGGTTCCAGCGAAAACCGAGAAACTTGGTTAACCGCATTCGTCACATGTCGTTCGATCCTCAGTCGTTCAATGAACGAATCTATCCCGTGCGCTCATTCATTTCTCGACGAGGTTTCGCTTCATTCACTTTAAGGGGGCGTCCGGTCACCATGGCTTCGTTAAGTTCCTGGATAGCCGCTTTCCCTTCACTGTCGTCGGGCATTTCTACAAACCCAAAACCTTTGGAACGACCGGTTTCGCGGTCCATGATAATTTTTGCCGAATCGACACTGCCATGGTCTTCAAACGCTGCAAGCAGGTCAGCTTCGCTCATGTCGTACGATAAGTTACCAACATAGATGTTCATGGTTGGGAAATCTCCTTGTGTGAAACGTGTATTAATTCTTTCAATAAACTGCGCACGCGGACGTACCAGTAGATTGAAATTCGCGGGGGTTTGGCCGGTGATATTCGGCGTTGAGTCGAATAGTCGAAGTTCGCGGATTGCTCGCGCGTAGCAAGGGGATGTTTAAATTGCATCGTGGAACAAAAAATCTTAACGCAGGGCAGCAACCAAAAATAGTTCCCGCACCTTCAAAACTGCTCACAAACTTCTAATAAAGTCGGACCCTGGATACTCAGGCAACAACTGGTACCTGCTGGGTATACTGGACTTGCATGCTAGAAGTTACAACATTATTTGAAGCGTTAAGCGCTTGAAAGGCTCATTTAATTACTAATTGCTTAGGCGTCTTTTCCTAGAGTATAAATATCTTGTAACAAGGCTCAGCGGCCTCGCATTTGCAGCGCCTCACAAACCAGTTCAAAGCGTTCTGCCCCCCAAAATAGTTCCGCACCAACTAAATAGGACGGGACTCCAAACACGCCATGCGATTCTGCATCGCGCTGAATGTCGTCCAATAGTGCAGGTCCCGTTGTGGTCGCAAAAGTCTCGAACCCACTGTCATTAATTCCAGATTCACGAAGTGTTTTTGTAATGACGTCGAGATTTTCGATGTCGAGTTCGCGTCGCCAGAATCGTTCGAATACCGCGTCGTGGTAGGCGCGCCAGTCGCCGTGCGTTTTTGCAAATAGAAACCCGATGTGTGCGAGTCGACTATCAAATATTTTGCGCGGTCCACGTAAGGTCAATCCGCGGCGGTTGGCTTCGCGTCGACAATCCATGTAGGAGTACTTAACTCTTCGCCATTGATGTTCGTTACGAGATTGAGCGATCACCTTGCCGCTATTATCGAGTTCCGCTGAACCAAGGTAGCTTGGGATATTCAAAGTATAGGGACGCCAGTCAATGGCCGCCGCTGAACGAGATCCCAGTTCGTAGCACTGCGCTTGTGCTAAGTACGCATAGGGGCTCTTGTAGTCGAAATAATGAATAAGGGATGTAGCCATACGATTTTATCCAAACTAAATTTAATTGAAATTCTTCGGCGGTTATTTTTAGTCTGCTTGTGAGGGGTAGGCATCGTATTGCGGTAATGTGTCGCGAATTTCGAACCACGGAGCCTTCGAGCCGACGAAGATATGGAAAGCGGGTTTCATATCGAGATGGTCGTCTAGTGTTCCGATCGCAAGCCACAAATAGTTTGGCGCCTGTGCCCAATCGAAAGTGAATTTTGCCCCGCATTTTTTACAAAAACTGCGCTTCACCTCAACCGAGGACTGATAGTGATCGATGAACATTTCACCAGCAGTGAATGCGAAGTCGGATCTCAGCATTTTTGCGAAAGTCGTGTAAGGGCCGCCATGCGCCTTACGACACATTGCACAATGGCAGTTTTCCAACACGATAGGTGGGCTTTGCAGCGCGTAATTTACGCTGCCACACAAACAACTCCCGGTGAGTGCCATGCTGGATTCCTCTGTTGGAGATACGGCAAATTCTAGCGTGTAATTACCACTTTCCCGTAAAGTTCGCGCGATTCGATTAATGCCATACCGGTAGCTAGCTCAGAAAAACTAAGGACCCGGTAGATTAACGGATCAATCTTTCCTTCAGCGAGCAAATCGTAGAGCGCCATTTGGCAGGCCTCACCTTTTGCCGGATTTCGCTCGAGGTATTGCCCCCATGCGAGACCAATCACCGACATGTTTTTTAGCAATAGGCGATTACATTCGATCGACGGAATGCGTCCGGAAGCAAACCCGATAATAACGATGCGTCCTTCCCAATTTACGCAGCGCTTGACCTTGTCGAACATGTCACCGCCAATCGGGTCGTAAATCACATCTGCGCCACGTCCATCCGTAAATTCTTTGACTTTTTCAACGACGTTTTCGTTTTTATAATTTATGACATGATCGGCGCCGAGTTCGCGGCAAACGCGCAGCTTCTCAGCACTGCCGGCCGCCGCTATGACCGTCGCGCCAAACACTTTACCAAGTTGAATCGCAGCGCTGCCAACGCCGCCTGAGGCGCCGAGGACAAGCAGAACTTCGCCACGAGATAGTTGTCCTCTGTGTTTGAGGCCAAAGTAAGACGTGCCGTAGGTTACGCTTAAAGCCGCAGCCTGCACGTCGCTGACGTGATCTGGCACGGGCCAAGCTGAATCGTTCGTCGCGATAAAATAGTCCGCTAAGGTCCCACCGCTATGCATAAATCCGACCGCGCGCTGTCCGACTTTGAACTTGCTTGCGGACCCCACTTCGACCACGGTGCCAACTGCTTCGACTCCCGGAACTGCGGGCAAAGGTGCCTTGTTTTGATACTTGCCCTGTGTGATCAACAGGTCGGGAAAGTTGAGCGAAACCGCGACGGTCTCAATCAGTGCGTCGCCGTCGCCGACCTTCGGGGTTGGGCGCTCGACCCACTTTAGAACTTCGTCGTAGCGACCGTACTCATCGAATTGCCAAGCTTGCATTAGGATCCCTTTTGAATGGGTTTGTCGTCGCCGATAGCCGTACTCCGAGAACTAATCTTCGGTTGCCGGGTTTCGTCTATTTCCAAACACAATCGCGATGTGCTTATTCTGACAAGAAGCCTCGAGGCTCCGCGATCACCGTATTCTCGATATAGCCGAGGTTTTGAATCTCAATACGTACCGTGTCGCCGACTTTTAGAAAGCGTTTCGGCTTGAAACCAATTCCGACGCCGCTCGGGGTGCCGCTTAGGATCAAATCGCCCGGTTCCAAAGTGAACGCTTGAGTTAAGGTTTCGATTTGCTCGAAGCAATCAAATACCAGATGGCGGGTATTGGAATTCTGCCGTAGGTCTCCATTTACCCAGGTTTTGAGATCGAGATCGTGAGGATCTCCCGCTTCATCGGGTGTCACCAAAAAGGGCCCAAATGGGCAGTGCGTATCGAATGACTTACCTAGCGTGAAGGTTTGCGCGCGCATCTGCCAGTCACGAACGCTGCCATCGTTAGACACACAATAACCAGCAATAACTTCGTGCGCTCGCTCGCGCGGTACGTGACGGCAACGTTTGCCAATAATAAAAGCGAGTTCACCTTCGTAGTCGAGTTTGTCGGACACTTTCGGCATATGCCATGGCGCATAAGGTCCATTCGCCGACGTGGATTGCTTATTGAAGAACATGGGGAATTCTGGGGTCGCGAGGCCGGTTTCCTCGATGTGATCTTTGTAATTAAGGCCAATGGCAAGAATTTTAGGCGGGCGCAATACCGGTGCGCGCAACTCGACATCACTGAGCGCAATAACTTTTCCACTCGCTGATTTTGCGCTCGACATCGCCGCGTCACCCGCGGCGAGCAGGGCGCTCATTTCCGTGGGCAGGCCGCACGCCGACAAGTCAATTAGATTGTCGCCTTCGACACGTCCGACCCTAGTACTCCCGTTGTGGGTAAATGTAGCTAGTTTCACGGTGATGTTGCTTCCTTGGGTTAACGATAATGGAGGATCCGACGCGCATCTATCGACATCATGCGTTCCGGCGGTATGACGACGGTGGTCATCGGGTCTCTGATAATAGCCGGACCGAGAATCTCATTACCAGGTTTTAGAGCAGCCATTTCGTAAACGTTGAATTTCGTCCAACTATTTTTATGGTAAACATCACGGCTTTCGACATAGGCGTCGGCACTAGATTGCGTGCCCGATAATTCATGTTCTGGTAGCGAAGGTTGTGGTTTGGGCGCTATCGCTTCGAGGTTTACGGTCGTTAAGGAGTAGCCAGCGTCCGGGAAACGCGCTCCCGCAGGATAGATTTTCGTATACATTTCTTCGAAGGCTGCAATCATGCGCGCGATCCCGTCCGGACCTTCCATCTCGCCATTCGGCAGAACAGTATCGAAGCTCTCCAACTGTCCGATGTAACGTGCGGAAACGCCGTAACGGAACTTGAGTGTTGTCGGATCGACCCCTTCGTTGGCCATTTCTGCCCGCGCTTCGCCTTCGAGGTCTTGCCACGCCGTTCGAATTTGAGTGGCCGCATCGGCCAGGCCTTCTTCCGACATGCCGTTTGGAATGAGCAGACGCGATCCGCGGTCGTAACGATGCATGTACTCGGCACACGCTGCGCCGAATGCCGAAAAGCCGGCTGCCCACGGTAACGTAATGACATCGGCGAATTCGATGCCCTCGGCAAATCCATACATATGCACCGGGCCGGCACCGCCGTAGTACAGCAAGGTGAAGTCGTGCGTGTCGTAGCCTTTGGAGGCGATCATCGTGCGCAGCAGATCGTTCATTTCAGTGTTAACGATATCGAGTACACCAGCGCCAGCTTCATACACGTCCAGCCCCAACGGATCAGCGACGCTCACTTTGAGCGCGGCGAGTGCCTTGTCTCGATCGAGTTTCATGTGCCCGCCAAGGAAGTAATCTGGATCGACGTAACCCAATGCCACATTGATGTCGGTGACCGTAAGCCGATCGTATTCAAAACAGATGCCGACTTTCGCGCCCGCACTTTCGGGACCAACGTGCAGTCGTTTGTATTCGTCGACGTAAACAATCGAACCGGCACCACTGCCTACTGAATCGAGTTCAACCATGGGCAGCGCTAGCCGGTGTCCGGCCAGGTCTGCGCTTTTTGTTATACCAATGCGTTTGTCGATAATTAGGCCGACATCGAAACTCGTACCGCCCATGTCGGCCGTAACAACATTATTCAGATCCAGTTTCTCGGCAATAAATTGCGCCCCGATCAGGCCGCCAATAGGCCCGGAAATCATCGTTTCATAGAGACGGGGATACTCCATGTTGACTGCCCCACCGTAGGACAACAACGTGAGCAATCGGCCCTTATAACCGTAATCACGCGCCTGAGTTTCTACAGCGATTAAAGACTCTCTGACTTGCTCGGCTGCGAAACATTGAAACAACAAACTTTTCAGGCGCCCATTTTCTTTTGATACCGGCGCGACATCCGCCGAGCAAACAACTGGAATGTCGACATTGCGTTCTTGCAGAACGGATTCGCAAATCTCTTTGGCTTGATGTTCATGAATCGGGTCGACGAATGAGTACAAGAACAGTATGCCGATCACCTCGACCCCAGCATCAATTAGCGCGTTTGCACCTTTGCGCACTTGCCCTTCGTGCAAGGGGATCAGCTCGGCACCCGGTGGTAAATGGATGTTGCCTTGATAGCAGCCACCGCCGATACGTTCACTTACGCCATGGACGTTCTTGGGTTCGACCAGACGCCGCGTGTGCTTATGTAGTTGCTGGTGTAGGGCTTCGGCTTGGCTTTGTCCTAGGTAGCTAAGGCCTCCTTCCATGACGCTGATGTCTTCGAAACCGCGCGTGACCAGCAGACCCACTTTACGTCCGTCGCCGGTGAGTATGGTGTTCAGCATTCCCGTTCCGCAGTAAATGTCAGCCGCGCAAAGACTATGCACTTCTTCGACGCTCATCCCAATCTGGGTCGCGGCGTCGCTTGTCGATTCTCGATAGCTCAAGGGCTCATTCTCGCGTCGTGAGATCGATTTGCCGACCGTGAAAGTGCCATCCGGCTTCACGAGAATCGCATCGGTCATGGTGCCACCGGCGTCCAGCGCCAGAATATATTGCCGATCGCTTTCAGTGGCCGCGGTTGGTTCGCTCATATCGAGTCCTTATCTGAAATTACCAATGACATTCGGCGGGTCGTCGGTCTGTGGGTGATCTGCAAAACCGACGCGCGATTGCCGTCCAACCCCTGAGGCCGTCGAAGTCTATGTTATTGCGCTAGTGCTCTAGATTGCTGACGTGTCATGTTGTAGCGTAAGTCGGATACGTCAGCTTAAGCAGACTTCTTGGCCCATTCTCGTGTTACACCGTGTGTTTGATCTTCGTACCAATCAGACGTTGCGTCGTCTAGCGGCGAGTCGAGATATTCGCCGTAGAATTTGTCCAAATCCGGTAACATTTCGAACACGATCGGATAACCCGGTGCAACGACTTCTACGGCAAGCTGGCTGGCACACGACGGGCAAAAAAATTCGCGAATTTCTTGCCAGCCTGGTTCAGGAACAGCCGGTGCCGGGTCGTATACTTGGCTCATCTCTTCAATCGTTCGGCGGGTTCGGATTTTGCATGCCAACTTCCAATTCTTGCGATAATCCCCAAGCTCGTGCCCGCATTCGCATTTCGCGACTCGTTGGCGTTGTTCGTTGATCACGATGTACAGCTTGTCGCCGAGGCGTAACAAGATCTGATCTTTCCATGCGACCCGATCTTGCAATACCGCGATGTAGTTGAAAAAACGGGCTTTATCTTTACGCTCCATCTTCAACAGACGTTCGGCATTCTCGGCGTCGATGGTGCCATCGATAAGCTGTTCGATCAGCTCCTTGCTGACGGCAAATTCTTCGCTACTCATGATTTTAATGCTTCGAGTGAATAGCCGGGTTCGGTTTGCCAGAAACCGCAAAATTCGAGATTGAATTTCTTGAAGCTGGTGCTTTGCGCGTACATCTCTTGGACTTCAGGTTTGAAGTTTTTAGCGACGATGTTTTGACGTTCCGAGTGCCACCAAGATTCGGCAGTTTGCGATTCATCCAATCGCGCTTGTCGGATCGCTTTGCGCTTCTCGGCAGTCGCGTGCTCGTCCAGCTGCCATTCGCCATCCGCATTCTGAGTGGCGACAACCCCATTCATTTCATGCACGAATAGGTAGTTCGGCGTTGTGCCTGTATTGAGATCTTCGATAACGAGCATGGGTTCGCGATCGAGTGGGTCGCCCCATCCGCCAGACGACCCGGCCGCATCGACGAATAGGTCGTTATTCTCTAGCGCCAGTTCCGGGCAGTCGGTTTTCCAAATTTCTAGATTTTCGACTTTCAGTTTCCCGTCGTCGATCATCTCCAAGAGCTCGGTTGCGTCGCGCGGGGTTTCGCCTTCGCTGATGAGTTCGTCGAGGTTGGTGCCGCGTGCCGAAATCATGAATGATCCGGGTCCCGGATACGCGCCGCTCATGCCGAGTCCAACTGAGGGGGTACAAGACAATCCGCCATTCGGTCGCGTCAGCGCTAAATGCTGGCCGGGTTCCACGCACCAATGGACTGCGGAATTTCCCGGGCCGCCACGGTACTTGCCGTAACCGAAATAGCCCTTCAATAATTTGCGACCCAGATAGAACAGCGGAGGCACCGTGCTTTCGAATTCTTCAGCGTCGCCGATTGTCGCAATCTGCGACCATGCAGCCCAAACTAAAGGTTCTCCGTCGCGGTAACACCACGCGCCGCGACCCGTACCGCCTAGCCATTCGAAGTTAGTAAAACCGTAAGTCGTTCCGTCCGCCGCCGTCCCGGCGCCCTGAAATGCGCCCCAGTTGCCGTCAATGGTAAATGATTCTTCAAGGTAACCGCGCGAATATGTGGCACGTGAAATAGCATTGAACCCGATACTGTTGAGTGCCACAGTTTGCGCCCACAAATTCGCGTTGCTGGCGTACTCGTTATCTGGGTTATAGATGCTGCCAACGGGGTAGTGGCGTTGCACCGCCAACTCGATGCCGGCAGTGACTTTCGTATTATGGGAGAACGAATTAATCATGCCCAGAAAGACGGCGCAATCCGCACCGCCTGGGGTCGCATTGTAGGAATGGTAGCCCCATTTTGAACTGCCTTCTGTATCGAGCAGTAAACCGTTTTCGTTCGGTTCGACGCTCGCCCGAACATGGATTAGGGTGTTCTTGTTCGCGTGTGACCAAACGTTTTGTAAACCCTCATATTTCACTAGGCGAAACGCACAACCGTTATAGGTTCCGGGTACGAGTAGCGCCTTCATGTTGTCGAGGATCATGCGACGACTTTCTTCGATCACTTCGCGGATCGCCCGCTTGTAGTACGTCATGCCGAATTCGTCGATGAGCTTGTGAACGGCGTCATGGATCATTGCGCAGCCGGCCAGGCGCATCTTGTCGTCGAGAATATTCATGGTTGCGGCGCGTGTGCGTCGTTCCCAAATCGCTTTCCACCACGATTCTTGCTTCAGTTTGCGCCCGGTACGCATCGGTGGGCAGACGAGTCCGTCCATGAAGGTATCGACCGAAAATGTCGCCCAACTTCCGGCAACCGGTGCGCCGTTTTCCATCAAATGGTTGATGCCGACAGCCCAGCTGACGACTTCGCCTTCAACAACGATTGGCACATAGGTATAGAAGTCACCGGGATGCGGGACGCCGCCTGTCAATCCATCGCTCACAGCATAGACATCACCGTCGTCGATACCGTCGTTAACGTCGTAGTCGTTGTTCGCCATGTAGCGAATTGATACCGGCAAAATAGCCGTGTGCGAAAGGAAACCTAAAGACACTGCGAGGGTGTCGCCTTCAGCCGTGGCTAAGCCCCACAGCGATTCACCCATTTCGCGTGACCCGGGGCTCGCGGCAACGAAGCGCGCGGATTCACGGGCAGCCAACACAGCGGAGTGCATCTTGGCGTAGAAGCGTTCGTATTTAATGGGATCGGAATCCCGCAGTGAGAGCTCGGTGACGCCGTAATAGTGGCCGGTAGACTCGGTAAGCTGATCGCGTTTCGCGATGATTTCGCGCAATGTCGGTGGGGCGGTCGAATTGGCGGCTTTTATGTCTTTGGAAAGAACTTCGTTACGTTCGCTTATTGCTTCGGCCATGGGGGTTCCTCAAACTGCGCTACCGCATAATCAACGAGTGCGCAGTGTATACAATAAAGGCCAGATCTGCCAAAAGATGTTGCCAGTTTTGTTCTGATATTCTGCAAGCCGAAGGCCCGGTAATGCTCGCGCGCACCGCATTTGATCGGCCATCGAACGGTTTCGCCCAAGGGCGGCAAAGATCTCGTTACAATTGCCTCCCGGCCATCTAATTAACTGAATCGTTGGAGGAGCATTGTTGTGAAAATCGCGTTTATGACCGACACCCATTTTGGTGAATACAACCAGTCCGTGGCACCCACACCGGACGAGGTCGCAGACGCGATGGAGCATTGCATCGTCGAGGCAGAGCTGGCCGAAAAAGTGGGCTTCGACGACGTTTGGGTCCCAGAACGGCATCAGCGTCCGGAAACTTGGTGGCCGAATACGGTGACACTGTTAACCGCGCTAGCAGCGCGAACGAAACGAGTGCAACTTGCGTGCACAGTTATGCAACCAACTTTTCACGATCCCATGCATCTCGCTGAAGCCTTGGCGGCCATCGACAATTTAAGTCGCGGGCGTTTTTCATTTGGTGCTGGAGTCGGTTATCACGAAGATTATTTTCGCTGTTTCGGTGTGCCGTTCGAGAAACGCGGCAAACGCTTCGAAGAGGTCATGGATTGTATCGTCGGCGCCTGGACTGAAGAAGAGTTTAACTACGACGGCGAATTCTATAAATACGAGGGTGTCCGAATGACACCAAAACCCTTTCAGCGTCCACGGCCGCCAATTTGGATCGGGGCATTTGCACCGAAAGCGATGGAGCGTGCGCTAAATTATGAAGGGTGGTGTGTTTGGTTTCCACCTCATGTGGATGAATTAGGCCCCGCCGCGAAAACGATGCGCGAGAGGGCTGCAGAGCGTGGCAAGAAAGATTGGGAGATCGTCATCGGGTACGAAGGGTGGATCGGCAGTGAACCGAATCTTCGCGAAAAACACGGCCACCGTTGGGTAAAAGAATGGAGTTTTTACGCCGACAAAGGTCTCTCCCCCGACGTTCACGGCGAAACGATGCTGGATACGATCGAGAAGAATTTTCTGTGCATAGGTAATACGCAAAAATGGGTCGATCGCATGGGCGAGATGAAGGAAAAAGTGAATCCGGATCGCATTTGTATTCGTACGCGCAACCCCGTCAATCCAGGTCAATACTATCCATCGCGAACGGAATCTCTTGAGCAAATCGAGCGCTTCGGCGAGATCCTGAAAGAGATTCGCTAGTTACGCGACCGTTTAAGCAGAGTGTGATTTTTTCGTCGTGCCGTTTTAGCTCGACCGGATGAGTTTTAGTTAGAGGAAGTAAATGATGAAAATAGGTTTAATGATCGGTTATTCGGGTGGCAAGGTGCAGCTGCCTATGGATTTGATTCTAGAAGCGGAAGCCGCTGGCTTCGACTCGGTGTGGTCTGCAGAAGCTTGGGGTTCCGATGCCATCACTCCACTAGCCTGGATCCTCGCGCGTACGACGAAACTGAAGGCGGGTACGGCGATATGCCAGATCCCGGCGCGCACCCCAGCGAATATGGCAATGACGGCGATGACTTTGGACCAATTATCCGGTGGACGCTTTATTCTCGGCGTGGGTCCGTCCGGTCCTCAAGTGGTCGAAGGGTGGTACGGCAACGCGTACGGCAAACCGCTCGCGCGCAGCAAAGAATACGTTGAAATTATTCGCAAGATACTCGCGCGCGAAAAGCCGCTAACCCACGATGGAGAGCATTATCAAATTCCGTTTAACGGCCCCGGCAGCACCGGTCTGGGTAAACCTTTGAAAAGCATTCTGCACGGCGATCCGAGTTTGCCTATCTATACGGCGTCGTTCACTCCGGCTGGCGTGACCATGGCTGCTGAAATTGCCGATGGCTTTTTTCCGGTCTGGATGAACCCGGAACGCTTTGACTTATTTGACGCACCGATAAAGGCCGGATTTAGTAAGGCTGGCAATGGAAAGTCATTGGATAACTTTGACGTGGCGCCGTTCGTTCGGATGTCCATGGGCGACGACATTGCCGAATGTCGCATGAAGATCAAGCATGGCTTGGCCTTGTACATCGGCGGCATGGGCGCACGCAACAAAAATTTCTATAACGACTACGCGAAGATGGCAGGCTACGAAGAAGCCGCGGTAAAAATCCAGGATCTATTTCTAGCCGGAGCGAAAGATGCCGCTGCCAAGGCTGTGCCTGATCAACTCGTCGATGAAACGGCGTTAGTCGGGCCTGCCGGCCACATTCGCGAGCAGCTGACTCTATGGAAAGCGGCTGCCGATCGGAAGCAAGTTGGAACGATGATCGTCGCTGTGAACAATGCGCAAGAGGCACGTTTTCTTGCCGAGGAGCTGCTTTAACCGACGACGCCGCACTTGTCGTCTGGTCGGTAGAACCTATGCCGACCAGACGGCAAGTGCCCTCTAGACAACCTCGCTCGAATTCAAAGCGCTAGAACAATTTCTACGTGAGCAGGGGTAGCCGCCTGAAACTCGCACCCGGGTCCGACCCGAAATCACCTATATGTCAATCACCTGGATAGATAACTTCAACGTCGTCAATCGGTTTTCTACGCAATAATCGCGAACGCTCGCGAAATTTTTCTGTCGATTCGCTCACAGAGTGAACCATTTTTACGTTTCCGGGAGCCTACCCGCGAGACTGGGAACGTGGATGGGTTCGTGCGCTGTCACAAAGTGAGCGTTGGTCCATAGAGACTAAACATAACAACGAATATTTGGGAGGTAAAGGATGTTCGATTTCAATTGCCAGGTAGGGCTCCTCTTACTAGCGAGTGCGATGCTCGCCCAGAGCGCTGGCGCCGTTACCGTCGGCCAGTCGGACGCATCTAATACAACGTCGCAAGGGTGGGGTCGTGGCGGGGGAAAGGGGCCACTCGGCCCAGATTTCGAGGAAGTGGCTCATGAGAATGGGACCGAGGGCTTTGGGGCCGGACCTAACGGAGCATCGGACGGATTCGCGCTATTAAACGCCGACGGTTTTGCCGATGGGGGAAAATTAACGGCATTTAACTTCGCCCAATGGGGTGGTGATTACTCGTCTTCTACGGGTACCGGGGTCGGTAGGATTTCGATGGATGTGAAGAACTTCGGGTCGACGTTCAACGGCGTAGACGTCGATTTAGCACTCACGCTTTCTATCGGTACGTCTAATTTTTCGCATTTGGCTCAAGGAACGTCGACCGTGACGCTTGCGCCCGGTGGCGACTAGCAAACGGTTATATTCGACGTTGGAGTATCAGATTTTATTTCCTTCACGGGTAATACGGTTGAACAAACGTTGTAGAACGTCCAGTTCCTACGCATATATCATAGTCCGAACGGCGGACCGCCAAACCTAAATGTGCCGAATAATGAGCAGCTTATTGTCGCGAATCTGGGCATCGACAACGTGACGGCGTTAAGCGCCGTACCGCTACCGCCGGCGATTATTTACCTTTTGTCTGGAATCGTGGGACTCTGGATACGGCGCAAAGCAGCCGCTTAGAATAAATTCAGCGCGGACGCTTGACTGCGCTCGATCGAGCTATCAGGAACCGTATGAAAAATACGGTTCCTGAGCAGTCGGCTGCCGCAAAACCAACGGAACCTAAGGCATACCGCTAAAGCGCTGCTGTACGGCGCTCACGCGTAGGTCATTAGCTCTTTTATCACACGACTAAGCTTTTCGGAGTCTGGCCTAGTGTGCGATTCAAGCTCTGGCGCGTACGGAACGGGCATGTAGGCGGCCCCTAGTCGTCGAATAGGCGCACGTAAATCAGCAAAACTAATCTCTGCCATGCACGCCGCTACCTCTGCGCCGACGCCAAACCCTGTAACCGCCTCATGACAGATCACGAGGCGATGGGTTTTCTTAAGCGACTCTATTACTAAGGCCTCGTCCCATGGTTGAATGGTACGTAGATCGATAATTTCAATATCGACGCCATCGGCGGCTAGGTCTGCTGCACTGTCCTTGGCCCACTGAACACCTGCGCCATAAGTCACCACGGTAATGTCACTTCCCTCACGAACAATTCGGCCGCGTCCCAATTGGGCCTCATCTTCAGAAATTCGCGGCGCACTCGTCAGGTTATAAAGCGTTTTGTTCTCGATAAAGATCACCGGATTCGGGTTTCCGATCGACGCACGCAGTAAATTGTAGGCATCAACAGCATCGGACGGACACACAACGATGAGGCCGGGAATATGCGCGAACCACGCTTCGAGACATTGGGAGTGTTGGGCGCCAAGATGGATGTCCCCGCCGTGAGCCATTCGGATCACCATGGGCACTTTATACTGTCCACCGAACATGAAATGCGCCTTGGCTGCCTGATTCACAATGGCATCCATCGCCAAGGTCGCGAAGTCCATGAACATGATTTCGACAACGGGTTTGTAGCCGCATAACGCGGCGCCGTACGCGCTACCCACCATGGCTGCTTCGGAGACGGGAAAATCGAGAACACGCTTGTCGCCAAACAGAGCCAGTAGCCCGCTCGTTACCCCGAAAGGGCCGCCGGCGGCGCCAATATCTTCGCCCATTAAGATGACGTGATCATCCTCATGCATGGCGTCTGTCAGCGCCACGCGGATAGCTTCACTAAAGGTCATCGAGGTCGTGATACTCATGGCGCGTATACCTTTGTGAATGCGTCGTCCATGGTCAGAACCGGACTCGCACGCGCCACCTCAACCGCACTTTCTATTTCGATCGCTAGCTCGGAGTCTATTTGCGTAAGCACCAATTCGGCAGTCCCGGATGCCAAAAGACTCTCACGCAAAACCATGATCGGATCGCGTGCGCGCGCGCTCGCGAGTTCATCCGGATCGCGATACGCCTGCGCGTCCCCTTCGTAATGGCCGTGAAAGCGTTCGACCGACACCTCGAATACCTGCGGTTTGCCGGTCGTGCGAATGGCTTCAATGATCGGTTCAGCCATCTGAGTGACAGCGGCCACGTCAAGACCATCAGTAAAGTGATAAGCAACATTGAACGCCGCTGCGATTTTTTCCAGATTCCCACTGAACTGATCGTCGGACCGCGAAAACTCACTCCAACCGTTGTTTTCGCAGAGAAACAGACATGGCAACGACCATAAGGCGCAAAGATTAATGCATTCGTGGAAGATGCCTTCGGCCAACGCGCCATCACCAAAATAGGCGACCGCGATGTTTCCCTGCTCATCAAGTTTATGGGCGAGCGCGCTGCCGGCAGCGATAGGGACGCTGGCTCCGACGATACCGTTCGCACCTAGCAGACCGATGCTCGAGTCCGCGATATGCATGGACCCGCCGAGTCCGCGACAAACCCCAGATTCGCGTCCCATCAACTCCGCAAAAAGCCCGGCGAGTGCGAGACCTTTGGCGATTGATTGGGCATGACCGCGGTGCGTCACGGCGATCGTGTCGCGCCTGCGTAGATGCCTACTCACTCCAACCGCAACAGATTCCTGGCCCATACTCGAGTGAATGAATCCCGGGATGTCGCCGGTTTTGTGTAAGGCGCTGAGCCGCTCTTCGACTTTGCGAATGCGCAGCATGGCTCGATAGGTTGATACAAATTCCGTAATTTCAGGCATCGGCGACTCGCTTAAACTGAGAATGTGCCAGCAACACGCGCAACGGAGTCTTCACCGGATAGCCGTCGCGTTGTCATGCGGCGATTAATTGATCCGATTTCGACGGTTGCTCTAAAGCGCCGCGCATGTCCAATTACCGTGACAATAACTGATTACTCGCATGCCAGGTTCATGAGGTCGGCATGACGTTATGATGTCCACCATTGTAGCGACTAACATACTGGAGCAGCCACGATGACTATCTCGATCGAAAACTCAGGACCTGTAAGAACCATCATTCATGATCGTTATGCAGCGCGTAACGCGATGGATCCGGACAGCGCCGTTGCCTTACACCAGGCGTTATTGGATTTCGATGCGGATGAAAGCGCCTCGGTTGCCGTTTTGTGGGGCGCAGGCGGCGCCTTCTGCGCGGGCTGGGATTTAAAATATGCGAGCACTTTGGTGGGCGCCGATGATCCGCTGGCGCCGCTAAATTTTGTCGACGGCACGACCGCCGAACCGCGCGGCCCGATGGGCCCAACGCGCCTGGCGTTGAGTAAACCAGTGATTGCGGCTATCGAGGGACCAGCGGTTGCCGGCGGCATGGAGATCGCCTTGTGGTGCGACCTACGAGTCATGGCGCGCGACGCCTTCATGGGCGTCTATTGTCGACGTTGGGGGGTGCCGTTAATCGACGGGGGCACGGTCCGATTGCCACGGATCGTCGGACGCGGCCGCGCACTCGATATGATATTGACGGGGCGCAAGGTGCCTGCAGAAGAATGTCTGCAAATCGGCTTATGCGAACGATTAGTCGAACCCGGCGAAGCACGGCAAGCGGCCGAAGAACTGGCGCAATCGATAGCACGTTTTCCACAGCATTGTATGCGTGCAGATCGGGCCTCAGTGTATGCTCATAGCGGCATGAGCATTGAAGACGGATTAAAAGGCGAGTTCTACAGTGGCAAAGGAGTACTGGCTAAAGAAGGCGCCGCTGGTGCCGCACGATTCGCTGCTGGCAAAGGTCGCCACGGTAATTTTGAGGACATATAGGGCGAACGTAGGGTCGTCGGATACAGATGGAATTAAATTAAATTATCGCAGACCCGGGCAACGGTGTAGCGAGAAAGATCTGGGCGGAGTTACGAGAGCGAATCCCAGCTGTTGCATAATTTCGCGAAATAATTAACCACCAATGCGCGCCCATCTTGAGCGTTGCTAACAGCGAGAGGTCGCGATGCACAAACACATGGCGTTAATCGGGTTTGTCCAGGCGCAAAACTGTTCGAACTATCCGGGATCCTGGCGGCATCCGCTGGCGCGGCAGGATTTTTTAACTGCAGATTACTATCAGCACATAGGTAAAACCTTAGAGCGCGGCAAGTTTCAGCTGCTCTTTTTTGACGATCGCCTGGCGTTGCCAGATATCTATGGGGCCGATCATGGTGCGTCGATTGAGAACGGCGTGAGAGTCGTAAAAATGGATCCCATACCGATCTTAGCGACGATTGGTGCAGCCACATCGCGTATCGGTCTC
>JBLFWZ010000069.1:0-17516 GCA_047611905.1 Gammaproteobacteria bacterium
ACGTAATAAGACGCGCTGATGGATTCGAGTTTCACCAACGGGAAAATCCATATTCACTGAATGCGTCACGTTGCGGTTGTCCCACATTAGGATATCGTTTAAGTGCCAACGATGATGGTACTGATACTTTTTTTGCGTCATGTGCGCATGGATTCGATCCAGCAAGGCATCGCTCTCATTTCGCGGCAGGCCGACAATACGATCCGTTCGATTGGAATTGAAATAGATTGCCTTTGTACCGGACTCGTCGTTTGTGCGAATCAGCGGATGAGTAACGTCGGTCGTGTCCGCCTGCTCCTCCGGTTTGCGCGCCACTGCGCGAGCGGGTGCACGCGACGTGTCGTAACTGTGTACGGCACGAAGCGGCACAAACGCCTTCTTATCTGCCGCATCCAAATCTTCATAGGCCGCAGCGGCATTGCAGAAACGCGTTTCGCCCCCAACACTTGGGATCGTGATCGCTTGCAACAGCGTAATTTTAGCGGGGATCGCAAAATAGCTATCGTCGGTATGCCAACCGCTGCGCCGATCTAATTGCAGGTTCGCTGGCTTCGCTTTGGCGTCTTTATAGGTACTATCGAAAACCGACACCACGGGAACTGCCGGGTCGCGTGCGTCGCGCAACAGCTGCAGCTGCGGTTCTCCGAAATGCGATGCGAGATCCGCGTACTCGGCTGCGCTTAAACGATCTGAACGCAGACAAACAAGATGATGATGCAGCAGGGCCGCTTTCGTCTGCTCGACGATTGATTGATCTAAGGGTTCCGACCAATCAACTCCAGCAATTTCCGCGCCGAGCGCGTTACTTAAGGGTTCGATATTCATATGCACTGCCCTCGACTACGCAACAGTTTATGTTCCGCGGGAATAAGGTGTATTGCATTTAGACCTAACGGAAAATCTAGCGCCGCGCGAACTCAGGTTGTTCGAAGTGCGCAACGCGCGTGTCTTTCCCACTAATACAAACTTCGCGGAACTGATAGAGGATCGCGGCGGTTGGTGCGGCTATCCAATTTGAACCCACAGGCATGCGCAGCACCGGTGTGCCATTGCCTTCTTCTTCATTGAGCATCGGTGCATCTTCGCGCATGAATTCACTGATCGGAATTCGATGAATGGAATCTACTTCCGCTTCATTCGCGACGAAGTCGCGATGCGCGCCCACCCAAACAACGACCGGGCTCATGATGAACCCAGAGCGGGTAATGAAGTCGTCAAGCCGCCCAATGATCGCGCTGGAGTCCAATTTCAGACCAATTTCTTCATCCATCTCGCGCAGCGCTGCTTGTTCTGCGGATTCACCATCGTCAACCCGTCCACCAGGCAGTGCCCACTGACCAGGGTGGTTGCGCAACTTCGACGAACGTTTCGTCAAAATCAGCGCCGCATGAGATTGCCACTCATCGAAACTCGGCAGACCGTCTAAGTTTGCACCCATACCGCCGTCGGTTATCGCGACCGCGACCGCCGCGCTGCGCCCTTGGTCGGTATCCGCGCTGGTTCTGACGAATCCGTCGAGGTATTTGGCGACCCGTGCTTTTAATGCTTCGTTACATTCCATTGTATGGGAACATGTCATAGAAACCGCCCTCATGTAAAGAACGGCGGTGCGCTAAGCATCTCTCGGCACTGCGACCTAGGCACCACCGAACAGCGACGATTCGATCACTGCTATATTCGACTACCTCGCCTAGCCTTGCGCTACGCTCGTCTTTAGACCGTTAATCGGGGAATGATCATGGAATTTGCTGGCAAGCGCGTATTAATCACTGGATCGACTCGCGGCATTGGGCAAGCCCTCGCCCGCCGCTTCATTACCGACGGTGCCGACGTTGCAATTAACGGCCGCTCCAGCGATGCCGTCGCCCAATCAATCGTGGCGCTCGGCGGATCTGCGCAATTACATAGCGCTTGCGGCGACGTGTCGAGTGCCGCCGGCTGCGAATCGGTCGTTCAACTAGCACTCGAAACCCTCGGCGGACTCGATATTCTGATCAACAACACGGGCACTTATCCCATAGCCTCAATCGAAGATACCGATGAAGCACTGTGGGATACGACCTTGAACGCGAACGTTAAGAGCACATTCTTCTGTTCGCGTGCGGCCTTGCCCGCCCTACGCGCTTCTAAGGGCGTGATCATTAACCATTCGTCTATCGCAGGTCTAATGGGTTTCGCTAATATCTCGGTGTACTGCACGTCCAAAGCAGCGGTCGCGAATTTAACGCGCTCAATGGCGATGGAACTCGCGCCGGATGTCAGAGTTAATTGCGTCTGCCCGACCACGGTAGACAACGACATGGGCTGGCAAGGATTCAATCGCGCAGCCGATCCGCGAGCCGCATACGAGGCTTTTGCCGCAGGCAGTAAAATGAAGCGCTTGCCAACCAACGACGACGTGGTTGAGGCGTTCGCATTTCTCGCCTCCGATCGCGCGAGTTTTATGACCGGTGTTGCGCTGCCTGTCGATGGTGGAAAGTCGGCTGGCGCATAGACGCACGGCCTACCATTTTTCAGTGAACGGGCGAAGTTCCACAAGAAACGAGCGTGCCGATTTCGGCTGGTGAGCAACATGGAAAATTTCGCCGGCGAGGTCATCGGGCTTGGCGAAGAATTCGTCCGGATGTTCACCCATGCGCTTGCGCGCGAACGGCATATCGATCATCGCGTCAATCACAACATAGGCGACATGAATCCCTCTCGGGCCTAGTTCTCTGGCAAGCGCTTCGGCCAATATTCGCTGGGCCGCTTTGCTCGGCGACCATCCGATAAAATTCGGCTTGCCGCGTTGCGAACCGGTGTTTCCCGTCACCACGATCGAACTATCGTCCAACTCGGCCATTTGCGGCGCTAACACTTGGGCGGTGACTAATAACCCCGAAGTATTTACCCGGTAACTTAACTCAAACTTATTAATTTCGATTTCGTCGTAGCGTCCGAAGGTGGCAATGGTTGCGTTATAAATAACTACTTTCGGTACGCCGTGGTCCGCGACCATTTTGTTCAAGCACGCTCGGTATGCGTCCATATCGGCTATATCGACCACATACCCTGTGGCGCCTTCGACGGTTTCGACGAAACCGTCCATACGGCCTTGATGACGCGCGATCATGCTGACGGCATAGCCTTCGGCGGCAAAGCGCTTTGCACAGGCCAAGCCCGTGCCAGGACCAACCCCGATGACGATACAGTGTGGTTTGTTCACGTGTCGCTTACTCCGTTTGTTTGAGATTCATTGTTGCTGTGGTTTCGATACGCATTCGCTAATTTTGCGGCTCTTGGATCACGGCGCGAATCGGCGCTAACGACACCGACTATTCGCTGGTTCCACATCAGCCACGGAAAAAATTCACATGCCAAGTCGTGCTCGATGAACCAATCCGAGCGCCACTAGGTTAAATTATGCAATCAGGTATTAAAATTACACGTGATGTAAAACCGTTACAAAGGATCGAACATGCTAAAACTGCACCATACGTCAAACACCCGCTCAGGACGCATCATCTGGTTACTCGAAGAACTCGGGCTGCCATACGAATTGAACACCTTGGCGTTTAGTGCCGACGCACTCAAGTCCAACGAACACCGCGCGCGGCATCCGCTCGGTCGGATACCGGTATTGGAAGACGGTGACGTCAATATTTTCGAGTCCGGCGCCATTGTCGAATACATTTTGGCGCGCCATGGTGATGGCGGCCTCAAACCCGCAGTGCAAGCACCTGAGTTTCCTTTTTATCTGCAATGGTTTCATTATTGTGAAGGCATGGTCATGCCTCCGATCAATACGATCGTCGTACATACGCTCATACTTCCCGAAGATCGCCGCGATGAGGTTGTCCTTGGACAAGCAAAACGCTTGCTAAGCAAAGCGCTAGTGCCGATTAATGACACCTTGGAAGGCAAAGACTATCTGATCGGAAACTTCAGCGCTGCAGATGTCATGCTCGGACACTCGTGCGTTATGAGTGGACGGTTAGGACTCATTACTGATGATATGCCGCACCTAGCCGCATATGTTGCCCGACTAAATGCCCGACCGGCGCTGATCACCGCGATGGCGGCTTGATGGTCGTCTAGCGAAACCTTGACGAAAATTTAGCTAATCATCAGGAGCAACGAGAAGCTAGGAATGCTGGCCCCGAGAACCGGGTTATTTGCATTCCGAGTTTCCTTACCCCTGATGTTTTTGCAATTTGGCTAAAGGGCTTGCAGGCGAAATCAACGCGCGTTCGTGAAGCGGTTAATTCGCATCACTTTTCGCTGGTTAAATCTTCGCATTGTCGCGTCGCGCCGCCGTAGAACAATTCGCAATATTCTTTGGTGAGCTCTTTGCCTTGCAGTTCCGCGATTATGAAGTCCGCGACCGCGCCTGCTTGGCGATCATTGAGGAATTTTTTGCCCTTCATCGGAGCGCGCTCTGGTTGGTCCGCAAAACTTTCGAACGTCATGCCGTAACACATGTCGGTCTTGTACGCCTTTCGGTCGAAGTACGGCATCCCTCTGCCCGGTCGCCCGCAGGCGATCGTTTGAATCAGCTGCTCACGGTTTAGCAGGGTTTTGCGTAGCGAGATTGCCGCGCCGCCGTATCCGGGACCGCCGTCACCATGCCATTTATGGCAACTCATGCAGCCTGCTCGTTTTACGGTCGACAAACCGTAACCTGATGAGCTTGGAATAACGACACCTTCGGGTGGGCCAACTGCTTGCACGTTAATCGCGGATAACACCGTCAACGCAAGGCACAAGATCGATGCCATTAACCTGCGCGGCATCGAACCTAATCGCCGGGCAGGAAAACCTTGCGCATTTGAAACCCGCATCACTAGAGCGCAAAAACGAACAACATTTGACCCGGCTCCATCTTCTCAAGCCCTGGAGTCGCGCCGATAAACCATAGCGGCCACGCGCCACCGGCTCCGGCTAGAATGGCAACGTATTGCTTGCCGTCGACAGCAAACGTTATTGGCGGCGCGTTAACCGATGTATTTGTCGTAAACGACCACAATTCTTCCATCGAGTCGGAATCAATGGCGACCACGACGCCATCGGGTTTGCCGGCAAAGATCAAACCACCTTTAGTAGCCAATAATCCGCCGTACTGCGGGTAAATCGTTTCGTATTTGCCTGTCACCGCACCGGTATTGACGTCCATCGCCGTGATGCTGCCCGTGATCACCGGGCCCATCTTCGGCGCGCCGCCTAGCCACCACTCGCGAGCCGTCCACTCTTTTTCCGTCGGCACGTTCACATGTAAGCCGCAACTTTCGATGACCGGAATGTAATAACGGTTACGCTCTGGGTCGTAGGCTGTTGGCGGCCAGTTCTTACCACCCATGTTACCCGGGCACGAGCGACTTTCGCGTTGCTCGCGTGATACTGACGACTTCGGATTGTAACGTTGCACATCGGAATTAGGATCGTAGTCGACCGGTCGACCGCTGTATTTATCAAGACCCGCCGTCCAATCCAGCTCCTTAACGAAGGGCGTACCCCATAAGAACTTGCCGTTGGTTCTATCAAGCGCATAAGCAAAGCCGTTTCGATTCGCATGTAACACAGCTTTCGTTGCCTTACCGTGAACCATCGCGTCGACCAAGGTTTGCTCGTTCACGCCATCGTAGTCATAAGGGTCGTTCGGTGTGTATTGGAAATGCCATTTAATGGCACCCGTGTCGGCATCGAGTGCCAAGGCGCTATTGGTATACAAGTTGTCGCCAGGGCGGTATTCATTGTCCCAATCGGGCGCCGGGTTGCCGACCCCCCAATAAATCGTGTTGAGGTCCGGATCGTAAGAACCGTTTACCCAAGTCGCCCCTCCGCCGTGCTTCCAGTTATCGACACTGTGCGCTTCCGGTCCCGGCTTCCAAGTTTCGCTACCGGGTTCTCCGGGAGCCGGTATCGTATGCGTCCGCCAATCTCGCTTGCCGTCGGATAGATCCGTCGCGTTTAGCCAGCCACGAATTCCATAGTCACCGCCAGCGACCCCTGTTATCGCCATATCTTTGATAACAAGTGGCGCAGCAGTTAATACTTCCGACACAGCCGGATCGGCAACCGGGATTTCAGATTCTATTTCACCGGTTTCTTTATTCGTGACGATCAAGCGGCCATCGAGCGCGTGCGAAATAACTTTGTCTTTCCAAAACGCGATGCCGCGATTGTCAATCCCGCAACACGTTACCTCGGCAGCCCAATCTCGATCCGTCTCTGGATCCATTTTCCAAACTAGCTTGCCGTTCTTACGCACATCGAGTTTGTAGACACCGCCCCATCCATCGGTGATATATAAGTAACCGTCCTCGGCTAACGGGGTGCCTTCGAGCCCGGCATGCTCCCATGCGCCGCCACCGCCGATCCCGCCGACAACGTAGGTGAATGCAACTTTTAGATCTTTGACCGTCCCTTTATTAATCTGGTCCAGGCGTGAATAACGCTGACCATCGAGCGAACCATGATGCGTGATCCAGTTTTCCGGATGATCTTTTGCTTGCACAACGTCGTCCCATTGGGTCGTAGTGCTCGCCGCCTCTAGTCCTTGGACCATTAATCCACAGGCGAGCGCCGTGCTAGCTAGCTTCATTACAAAATGCCGCATTGTTTTTCCCTCAGACAATCGTTTTACTATAAAAAAATCCGTGATCGTTTCGTCATCGATCGGTGATCCGCGTGGAGCCGTCGACTAGAAGTCTAACCGTACATCGACACGTGCGCGCGCTTCCATCGGCCTTTAACGCACCGCCAAAATTTTCTAGCGCTACGTTGCTGCGACCCCAAGATTGCCTTGGGGTTCCAGCGATTGTCCCAGCATAAAAGCCCTGCCCGCCGGCGTCTATAAAAATTGAACTTAACGGTCTCGATGGAACATAAGCAATTGGCCCTAGCGCAACGGGCCACATCGAACATTTCGCTGCACTGCACAACGAACGTTCATGCCGATCCGCGGGTTGGTAGAATTATTTTTACTCGAACGCCAAGGATCTGCCCGACCGCTCCGTCTAAACAATTAGTATGCACACGATGACAAGCGAAGACGAATTGGCAATGCGAGCGGCGACAGGTGACGCTGAAGCCTTCCAATCGTTATTAGAAGGCCACTATGACCGAATATTTCGGCTCGCTTATCGATTCTTCGGCAATCAATCGGACGCCGAGGATCTCACCCAAGACGTGTGCCTCGCGTTGCCCAAGAAATTGAAATCGTTCGCCGCACGGGCCCGATTCTCCACTTGGATTTATCAAGTCGTACTTAACGCTTGCCGCGACCAACTACGCAGTCAGTCGTCACGTCGATCTCTCGATGAAGCCTATGGCGAGGTCAGCGAGTTCAACAAAGCCGCGGAGCGTGAGACTCAAGAGCAGATAAAATGGTTGTATAGCGCGCTCGACAGTTTAAATCTGCAACTGCGAGAAACTGCCATTTTGGTATTGGCCGAAGATATGACGCACGCGCAGGCGGCCGAGATATTAGATATCAAAGAAAAGACCGTTTCCTGGCGTATGCACGAAATACGCAAACAATTGAAAGTGCTGGCCGAATCCAGCGACGGTGAATTCGAATGAGCAACGAAATCGACAAACTTAAACAAGCGTTCGACGACGAACCCTTGCCCACGCCAGATGAATCGACCCGCAACATTGCCATTGCGGCGGCGATGCGTGCGTTTGAAGAAGAAAATTTGAACCCCAGCAAAGGATCCGAACGACCAGCTCGTCTCAAGAACACACACCAATCTGTGTTCACACTAATTTTCTGGAGACGCGCGATGAATACTATTAATCAACACCTAAAACCTTATTTGCTCGGCGGGGCTTCACTCACCCTACTGGCCGTCGCCGTGTTGAATACCCAATACTTGCAAAACAAGCTTCCATTGAGCAATGAGGAATGGCTATCGGAGAGCGCCGAAGTACGCCTACCGGCGCCGGTGAAACTTACCACTGATGCATCCCAAGCAAGAGAACCTGCGATCGATAGCGAGACCTATAAGCAATACGCGGCATCGCCAGACCTGGCGCAATCCGGCGAAAGAGCCGCACAGCAGAACTCGGAGATCCCTGCCAATCGAGAGGTTGGCGAACCCAAGCGAGACCTGGCAACCCAGATCACCGGCTTGGACAACGTCCGCTCGGAACAGTCTCGTTTGGATTTAGCTGATCGATCGTCGCGCAAGATTCAAGCGCCACGCGCACAAAGCGAACCCTCGCCAGAGCCGGCAATGGATTTAATCCTGGATAGCATCGACGAATACGATGGCATGGAAAGCGTCCCCGAGCGAACGGTGCAACCCAACGCGAAGAGCCCGTCGGTGGCGGGCGCTTATATGCAGGGCAAAAAGGATGTCCGCCCCGACATCGACGGGCGTGTCCGTGCATTGCACATTCCAGAAAGCGAGTCTATGAATAGCCGAATAGCCTCGATGAGCGACAGCGCAGCCGTGCAGAACTATCGGGATCAAGGTCGAGATAAATTCTCCGACATCAAACCGAACGCGACGAAACTTGTCGCAGAAGATCCGATATCAACGTTTTCCATCGATGTCGATACCGCTTCCTACGCATTTACGCGCGCTTCGCTTAACAAAAACGTGCTCCCGCAAAGTGACGCAGTACGCATCGAGGAAATGATTAACTACTTTCCCTATGACTATGCCCCACCACAACACAAGTCCGAGCCATTTAGAACGCACGTGTCGGTGTTACGGACTCCATGGAACAGTGCCACGAAGCTCATGCATATCGGCATCCAAGGCTACGAACTACCACTAGCAGCAACACCGCACGCAAACCTTGTTTTCTTAATCGATAGCTCGGGTTCGATGAATGCCAATAACAAACTGCCCTTGTTGCGCAATTCGTTCAAGCTGCTGTTATCCACCCTACGAGCCGACGACACCATCGCGATTGTGACCTATGCGGGTAGCGCGGGCACGGTACTCGAACCGACCCCTGTGCGAGATAAATCGAAAATAATCGCGGCGTTGGATGGCTTGCGCTCGGGGGGATCGACTGCCGGTGCAGAAGGGATCCGCCAAGCCTATCAATTGGCCGAGCAGAACTTCGATAGTTCTGGCGTTAATCGAGTCATTCTGGCGACCGACGGCGACTTCAACGTCGGTATTACCAACCAACAAGAACTCAAGAGTTTCATCGAGCGCAAACGGGAGAGCGGAATTTTCCTATCTGTCTTGGGTCTTGGCATGGGTAACTACAACGACGAACTCATGCAAACCCTGGCGCAAAACGGTAACGGTAATGCAGCCTACATCGATAGCTTGTCAGAGGCGCGCAAAGTCCTCGTCGAAGAAGCCGCCTCGACCTTGTTCACCATCGCGAAAGACGTAAAAATCCAAGTCGAGTTCAATCCACAAACAGTCTCCGAGTACCGTTTGATTGGCTACGAGACACGCACGTTAAATCGTGAAGACTTCAACAACGACAAAATCGATGCCGGTGATATTGGTGCGGGACATAGCGTGACCGCAATTTACGAAATCACACCCGTCAATTCGACCAACAAACTCATCGACGAACTGCGCTATCAAGCGGCGCCACAATCGAACGCAACCAACACCGACGAGTACGCATTTCTAAAACTGCGTTACAAACTACCCGACAGCGATACCAGCACGTTGATCACAACACCTGTTACAAGATCGTCGGAAACCAGCACCGTAAAAAGCGCACCACGCGAAACGCAATTCGCTACTGCGGTGGCCGCGTTTGGTCAATTATTGCGTGGTGGACGATACACGGGGAGCTACTCGTTTGACGATGTGATTTCGTTAGCGCAAGGATCAAAGGGGCAGGATCCTTTCGGCTACCGCGCGGAGTTCATTAATCTAGTTCGACTTGCAAAGTCTGCGGCGGGTCTGTCGCCGTTACAACGCTAAATGGGATTCGGCGTCGATCGCACGATCGGCGCCGACTTTAATCGAGCATCGCAATCACACCATCGGCCGAATTCACCGTTCCGTAATAATTGGCAAATATTTCGAGCACGGCACGATGATGAGCAGTGACATAGGATGCGCAGGCGTCTTCAATGATCGTTACATCAAAATCCATGTCGGCAAGTTCCCGCGCGGTTTGCGAGACACAACAATCCGTCACAATCCCCGCCACACACACAGACGAATAGCCGAGTGACAGTAAATTCTGCGCCAAGGGTGATGAGCCGAGGGTGCCAGTGGTGGTCTTACGAAAAACGATTTCTCCAGGGGCTGGAGCAATCCGCTCGTCTGTACGTGCTGTGTCGTTGTCGAGCGGTGGAATCGCCGGCTTGCCGGTCGACGCGATACTGCTTTCATTGATGCGACGTAATGCCAGCGGTAGATCTGCGCCGTCCGCCCGCAGCGACCCCATTTCGGTAAAGTAGATCGGCCATTGCTGCACACGGAAATGCGCTAACAGGCGTTTCAAACTGGGGATCACCACGTCGTCCACTCGCTGATAAAAATCCGCGACACTGCCGTTCGCGAGTGCCGCATCAAAGCTACCCATCGGCTGCGTAAAGCAGTTTTGCACGTCGACGACAACGAGCGCCGACCGGGTCGCGTGATCCGTAGTTTTATCGATCATCGTCGCGACCCTGGGTAAATTACCATCTTCACCTTAACTAGTTTACGGCAACGTAATTTTGCCAATTCGAGTGCCCGCGAACGAACCCAAATACAAGGAACCATTCGCTTCAACCGCGACGGTTGAACCGCCGAATGGCGCGCCCTTGTGCCGCACCAACTCGGTCACGGCACCGCTTGTCGTATCGATTGAGGAAATCACAAACTCGAGACCACAGTACGGAATATCCTTACCCAGGCATTGATCGCGCAAGGTGCGCAGCGTGACCAAATGAGACGCAACGAGCAACTTGCCATCGGCGGTGATGCTGCTGTTGTCTGGTCCTCCGTTTATCGGCGCAGTCCATAATTTTTTGCCGCTCGCGCGATCGATAGCCACGACTTGGTTGGCAAGATAGTGGTTACTGTAGATCGTCGCGCCATCAGCCGAAATTTGAATCCCGTTAGGTAACGCTCCGTCGGTTCCTGCAATTTTTTTCCAACCCGTCTGCGCCTGCCATTCAACGACGTAACCACTTTCGACGCCATCATTTGTCGGACGATCAAACAAGCTCTTGCGGATGTCGAACGGCATCATGTGGCTCGCGACGAAGCCGCCGCCCGGCAGCATCGCGATGTCGTTAATCCATAATTCCGGATCAATGATGACACAGCCTTTCCATTGCGCCGAAAAACTTCCGCCATGATCGATAAGTTCCAACCACTCAATCGCTTCGCGCGACGTGTGATTCACCACTAGCAACGTGTAGTTTCCGTCCCCGTTCTTAGAGAGATGAATGCCGTGCGCGGCGAACCCCGTCGGCGGACCAGGACAAGTGGAATCACCCCATGGCGGTGTATCACTAGCAGCTGGCGCCGGTCCCATCATGTCGGGTGAATAGATTGTCTCGATTGAGTTATCGGCCAGGTGCAGGATCCGGATGTCACCGTTTTCGTTGTCGAGATTGAAACCACCCACCACGATTGCTTTACCACCGGGTACAACGTCTAGGTCTTCCGGCGGAAGAAAACCACAAATCGGTGTGATGCCATTAGCTGCCTGGCAATCCGAATTCATGTCGATAACGTCGTCTGCGTTCACAGAAAAGACAAATAGCATCGTGCACAAGATTAGAAAAAACTTCATGGATGTACCTCGTTGGCTATGGTTCGTTTGTGAATCGGCGGCAACTGATCCGCTCGGAAATCGAGACATTTCCAGGTCGTTCATTTGCATTCAAAACCGATTGCTGGTCAATCCCGGAGAATCATACGCCTAGCATTCTAGCCGTAAAGCGCCGCAGCTTGTTGTGCCACTAGGGGGCAAGCCTCGCCGCATTGGGGAGCCGTTTAGGAGGTCAAACGAAGACTATCCGGTGCTTACCAGTCTTCACCGAACGGCCTAAGATCGAGCTCAAACGTCCAACCCGATGGGTCTTGGTGGACAACGTGCCAAATGGAATCGGCGATTGATGACGTTTTGATAAAAAAATCATCCAACTTATCAGGTAATAATTCGCGTGCAAATGGCATGTCGATGCCACCGTCAATCACCATAAACGACACGTGTATGCCTTGCGGCCCAAGTGATCTAGCGATCGACTCCGCGAGGATACGTTGCGCTGCTTTGGTGGGCGCAAATGCCGCAAAATTGGCTCGGCCGCGGCGCGCCGACGTGTTGCCCGTGACCATGATCGCGCCATGCCCCGCGTCCAACATGTAGGGCGTCACGGCCCGCGCGCAATACAGCAATCCCATCGTATTCACTGCGAAATTTTGCTGCAGGTTGTCGGGAGCAATTTCCAAAAAGTTTCCCAACAATGCATCGAAACTTACGGCATTGTTCACCAGTACCGCAGGCGCGCCATGCTGACGCACGATTTCATCCACCGTTGCTATCACACTGGTTTCATCGCGGACGTCGCACACGAACGCAGACGTGCCCGGTATCTCGGCGGCAAACCTGGCTAAGCGTTCCTCGTTTCTTGCGATCATGGCGACGGTATAACCGCCTGTTGCAAATCGCTCAACGATAGCGCGGCCTGTACCGTCGCCAACACCCGTCACAATGCAAACTTTGTCGGCCATTAAACTACCTTCGTTGCCAATAATTGGGAGTCAGACAAACCCTTTCCGGTTCAGAACCCTGTGTGAATATCAGTTGCCGAGTGAATTTTTGAGCCAATTCACCGGCCTGTCACCATTCATTTCGATGAATGAATTGATCGAGGTCTTTTCGCGGCGCGGGTTTAAATTTAGTGCCTTTCGTATAAGCGATCGGGATCATCGCGACTTGGGTATATTTTTCGAACGGAATACCGAGAATATCCGCAGCTTCGCGTTCGTACATCAAGTGCACGGTAGTCCAGCAAGTTCCTAAGCCTCGTTCTCTAGCGGCCACCATAAAGCTCCATACAGCTGGCAAGATCGAACCGTACGCGCCAGACAGCGCGTTGCTTGGCGCGCCCTCGTAACGCCCAGCTAATAAGGCCACCAAAATCCAGGGTGCCTTTCCCAAGTTTTCGGCGAGATATTCTGCGGAATTGGTCGCCCGTCGGGCGACTTCCGTCATTTCGTCATCACCTTTGTGCAAGTTATAAATGGAATACGGCTGCTCTACATAATGCGGCCATGCGCGGCGATAAAGATCGCCCAACTGCGCGCGCTTTTTTGCATCGTCAACCAAAACGAATTGCCAGAATTGTCCAACTGATCCACTTGGCGCTTGCACTGCGACTTCAAGGCATTCTCTGATTACCGAATACTCGACCGGGCGTTCAAAATCGAGACGCTTGCGCACGGCCCGCGTGGTCGTTAATGCCTCATCGACGTTAAGATTTAGTTTATTGATGACCGGCTCCTGTTTTATTCTGCTTTAGCTTTTGCGTTCGGATGAAATAGCTGTTCGCCATTCACCTTAAATTGCGCGATCGCGTGCTGACCCGCCTTACCGGTTAACCAATCGATAAACCCTTGACCTAAGTCGGCCTTAGTGTGTGGATGACGTTGTGGGTTTACCAGAATAATTCCGTATTGATTGAACAATTGCGGATCGCCCTCAACCAGAATTTCGAATCCTCGCTTATTCTTAAAGCTGATCCACGTAGCGCGATCGGACATCACATATCCGCCGATACCCGTCGCGATATTCAACGTCGCACCCATACCGCTACCGGTTTCACGATACCAGGTGCCGCTCGCTGCATCGACATCTATGCCGGTGGCGGCCCACAGTGCACGTTCTTTTTTATGGGTTCCACTATCATCGCCGCGTGAAGCGAAAATTGATTCGGACTGTGCGATTTTTTTAATCGCCGCCACAACATCGGTCACTCCGCGAACCCGAGCTTTGTCGTCTGGCGGGCCAATAATGACAAAGTCGTTGTACATGAGATCGAATCGTTCGACACCGAATCCTTCGTCGACAAATTTCTCTTCGTCGCGCTTTGCATGCACTAGCAATACGTCAGCGTCGCCGTTGGCGGCATTTTTTAGCGCTTGCCCAGTTCCAACGGCGACCGAGCGCACCTCAACGCCAGCCAAATCGCGATACATCGGTAACAAAAAGTTGAACAGCCCGGAGTTTTGCGTCGACGTAGTCGATTGCAGAACGATAAATGGGAGATCGACCGCCTTGGTCGTTGGACTAAAACTAACCGCACAAATACAGACCACCCAGCTAAAAACTCTCGCAGACATCAAAATCCCTCTCACTGATACAACTTACCTTCAATAAACGCCTGTGCCACTGGAGACTGCGGCGCGGCTAAAAAATCGTCGATTGAACTATGCTCCTCTATCTGTCCGCGGTGCATAAACACAACGTCATTCGCCAATCTCGCCGCCTGACCCACGCTTTGGGTAACCATAATCAATTTCCGGCCTTCGTTACGGGCGCGCACCAAAATGTCTTCGATGCCAATCGTTGCGGCCGGATCAAGGCTAGCGGTTGGCTCATCCAGGAACAATATTTCTGGTTCCACAGCTAAGGCACGCGCGATCGCAACACGCTGCCGTTCGCCGCCAGAAAGGACCGTGGCGTGCCGATGCCGAATGTGCGATAAATTCGTTTGCTGAAGTACTGTTTCGATCCGCTGCGCACGTAGATCGCCTTTAAAACCGCGTTTCGTCGAGGCGTATCGAACGTTTGCTTCGATCGAACGACGTAGTAGCACGGGCGCCTGAAAAACCATAGATTGACGTTGCCTTACGAACTCAACAGCAAAGTTTCCTGCCCATTGGATGGTTCCGGAACTTGGCGTTAACAGACCGTGTAACAATCGTAAAAACACGCTTTTGCCAGCACCGTTGTAACCCAAAATCGCAGTGCACCCGCCGGCAGATAATTCGAGATTCAGCGAATCGATGATTCGCGCTTTGTCGATTTCATAGACGAGGTTCTCAACCCGCACCGGTAAGGTTAACGATTCGTGGATTACACACGAGTTGCTGGTCGCGTCCACGCCGTGTTCATCTGCCATAGGATTTCGGCCCGATCCGTTTGATCAACGATGCCATCGCATTAACCGTAAAGGCGATCATCATCAGTATTACCCCAAGCGCGAGAGCGAGCCCGAGTTCTCCTTTCGACGTTTCTAGCGCAATAGCCGTGGTCATCACGCGGGTAATGTGATTGATGTTGCCGCCAACAATAATGACGGCACCTACTTCAGCAATCGCTCGGCCAAACGCTGCCAAGACCACCGTGAGTAAGCTGTGCCGAACTTCGACAATTAGGGTAATGAGTTTGGCCGCGCCACGAACGCCAATCGAACGCAATTCCTCGTCGTAATCTGCGTTCGCGTCCTCCACAAATTGCCGCGACAGCGCAACAATGATTGGAGTCACTAATAACATTTGCGCGATGATCATCGCGGTTGGGGTGTATAACAGCTGCAGCCATCCGAACGGGCCGGCATTCGATAGGTTTAAATACACCAACAACCCGACCACCACCGGCGGCAAACCCATCAACGCGTTGACACAAATAATGAGGAAATTTCGCCCGCGGAATCGCGCCACAGCGATCGCCGCGCCTAGGGGCAAACCAATCACAGCGCCAATCAATACGGCAGTGAGACTCACGCGCAACGACAAGCCAACGATCTCGATCAGCGAACTGTCGAGCCCGGCAATTAGCAACGCGGCTGTCGCAAACCCTTCGAAGATTTCCCCCATGTAATCTAGAACGTAAGTCCAATCTGCGAGTAGAAAAACGTCGCGTCGCCTTGCCGGTTTGAATTCGGCGCCTTAGCCATAAATTCCCCTGCGAACAAATGAGCGACGCCGGTTTCCAGCAAAACGTTGCCGGGCAAAATATTCCAACGCACCCGAGCTTCGATTTGCTGGCCAACAAAACTACTCGTCTTACCGGTTACATCCCGCACACGACTAGTCGTCCATGCATCTTGATCTGAGGCCAACCAATAGGCGCGATACGCAATAAAACTTGTCACTGCGGAATCCGGTTTCAACGCCAATCTGAGTCCCGGCGTATTGATATTCGAACGTGCAAATGGGCCGTAAATACTTGTCGGCCCGAAATCGAAACGGCGCGCGCCAAAAAGCGTATCGAAACGTTCGTTGTCGCCATCTCTAGGGGTTTCGTCGCCGCTCGCGTAGTCGTATTGAGCGACCAGGCGCGGCGACATCGGGCGATTAAACGAATAGCCAATCTCTGCGTGTTGAAAATGCGCGAAGTGATCAAGATCGGCGACATTCGTCACTGCCGTTGATGTTCTCGATTCACCAAACTGAAAGGTCGATTCAATTTGGTAATCAAAGTGAGAAGGTCTTGCCTTGCGATACAGACGAAACCCGACCGTACTCAATTCTCGATTGCGCGTCTGAAGGTCGGTTGCGTCTCGTTCATCGAGTCCAAAATAATATAGCTCACCGCGGTCGCCCCAGCTCATCTTGTCCGAAATAGTTAGACCCCAAAATCTCACATCACTTTTTTCTTCGTCGAATTCAATCTCATTGCGTCGAAGATCGCTGGTGACCGTGGGCTTACGATTGACGGGTAGTGTGTAAAACGCCCGCACGGCGCGGCCAGCGGCGCTTGTCCACTGCCAGTCGATGCCAGTGAACGCATTTATCGTGTTGCGAAAACGATTACGAGCCACAAACCGCCGGCTGCCAATATCCATCGTGAATCGCCCAACGCGCAAATTACTTTTCGCGCCAGACTCAACAACGTCTGTGGCTTCCCATTGGAAATAGGCCTGCAGAAGCTCAGCCGGGTTTACGAGAGCCGAGCTGATCGGCGTGCCGGGGTCGTCGAGGGCTGCGCGCGAATCCATAAACTCTCCGGCGATGGCAAACGGCCCGTGATACAGCTCCGCCATGACGGTCGTGCGCATTACGAGGATTTGGTCACCGCCATTTCGGCCTGCCCGAAACTGGGAATCTAATGTCTCGTAACGCGTCCGGTGTGTCCCGCTAAGGCTTAACCAAGCAGGGGCATTTAGCCCCTCTTGAAGTCGCCACGGCGTCCGCTCCGCTGAACTGCACGGTGCAACGAGTAATACCGCGGACGCAAGGATGAGGGATTCTATATATGTTTTAAATTTCATAAGAGAACGCAAAAATACATATTTGGATGTGCAAACAGTACGAATAATACCAATATTCAGCATGATTCTAAATATGTAATTATTTGCCTATATAAGAACGGTTCCGAACACAACCCGGATCAACCAGCGCTTCGCTTCTGCCGATCATTGAGCAATACGTGAACTGCTGGATGCGCAACACTGCGAAAAATCGGTGCATGTAGAAACCGCCATGCTTTTGGTTGTGGCCACCCTAAACTCAGATCCGTTGATCATCCTGAGGCGATCGCGAACAATCATTGCTCGACCGTCGAATGGAATTTCACCCGCCGACTCGTATACGACGAGGATAATTGAGCGGTCGCTCACGACAACAAATCGGCGGAAATGAAAAATCTACCTAACA
>JBLFWZ010000070.1:0-17484 GCA_047611905.1 Gammaproteobacteria bacterium
CCGAGCAAGGTTTAATCGGCGTCACTATCCCCGAAGAATATGGTGGTGCAGGCCTCGACGTTCTAGCGCAATGTTTCATCTCAGAAGCGGTCGCTTATTGGAACCACTCAATATCCGCCGGCATGTTGGCGAGCGACAACTTATGCGCCGACAATATTGTGCGTAACGCAAACGAAGATCAGAAACGCCAGTACTTGCCCGGGTTTTGTAATGGCTCAACGATTGGTGCGCTCGGTATGACAGAACCAGGTGCAGGTTCTGACGCACTTGGCAGTATGGCGACCACCGCGCGACGCGACGGCGATGATTACGTCCTCAATGGACGGAAATTATTTATCACCAACGGCCCTGTTGCCGATGTTCTATTGGTCTACGCAAAGACCGACCTCGAGAAAAAACAACATGGCATTTCTGCGTTCATTGTTGAGAAAAACTTCGCCGGTTTTTCGGTAGCGCAAAAACTCGACAAAATGGGTTGGCGTGGCAGTCCAACCGGCGAACTGGTATTCGACGAATGTCGCGTGCCGGCCGGAAATCTTGTCGGTGAAGAAAACAAAGGCAATGTAGTCATGATGAGTGGTCTCGACGTTGAAAGAGTCATCGCGGCGTTCTTTTGTATTGGACAAGCGCAACGCGCCTTCGACCTCGCGCTCGAGTACACAACGCAGCGCAAACAATTTGGCAAAGCCATTGGCGAATTTCAGATCATCCAAGGAATGTTGGCGGACATGTACTCAGACATCGAAGCGAGCCGTGCACTTACCTATCAAGTTGGACGGGAGATTGCCAACATTCAACAAGGTGAAGGCGGTCGCGGCATTCTGCATCAACGCTCTGCGGCAGCGCTGTTATTTGTTGCGCGAGCGTTAATGCGCGTGCTCGATCAGGCCGTGCAGATCCACGGCGGGATGGGATTCATGCGTGAATCCGAGGTCAACCGCTTGTATCGCAGCGGCAAAGTCATGGAGATCGGGGCCGGAACCACGCAAGTCCGCCAGATCATCATCGCAGGTGAGTTGCTAAAGGCCGCTGGCTGATCCGCGAGCAAGCGATCGTCGTTAGCATTGGTTGCTCAAAGAGTCCGTTTACGCACGCTATCCTTAGGCAGAATCAGCAGTGAGCGCTTATCGCGAGGGTACATCTGCGCGCTCACCGTTGTAATTGCTTTGCCAGCGCGCTAACTTCGGGCACATCGGACCCAGTTTGGCCATTGCTGACGTCCCACGTGCTGGTGCGCGACCAGTATGCTGTCGGCCCGACCTTTGTTCGCGAAAAAAACCGATTGGAGATAGGGCAATGAGCGCCACTGCTTCGCAATTACGAGTCCAAGGGCCACACGCTGGTAGCGCTTCGGAACATATCCCGGTCTTCGATCTTGCGGCTTACTTGGCTAGCGAACCGAATGCGCTTGAAAAACTTGCGCTTGAATTACGTGAAGCACTCGAGCAAGTCGGTTTTTTTTGCGTCGTCAATCATGGCGTACCACAACCGCTCATCGACAAGGTGTTTGAACAAACGCAGCGCTTCCACGAAATGTCACAAGACGAGAAAGCTACCATCGCAGTAAACCAACACCATGTGGGTTACATGGGCAACGAAGGTGAGGTCGTACGAACTTCGAAGTACGCGGTCGCGGATATTAAACCGGATGTCGGCGAAGCGTTTTTCGTTAAACAAGATCACCCTGCGCACGGTGTAGAAAACCACAATCAGTGGCCAACGAACTTACCCGGGTTTCGTGAAACGGTGGTCGATTACTACGACCGCATGCAAGACCTCGCACGGCAACTGTTGCCAATATATGCCACTGCACTCGACATGCCCGCTGTTCATTTCACTAGTGCATTTGAACGCGCAGATAATTTGTCCATCTTACGCATGGCCCACTTTCCATCAGATTCGCTGGGCGATAACCAATTCAATGTTGGACCGCACACGGACGGTTCATTTTTGACACTGTTGCCAATGACCAAGGTGCCCGGACTCGAATTGTTATGCCAATCCGGCAGTTGGTTCGCGGCAACGCCGCCGGCCGGTTCCATCATTGTGAATTCTGGCGATATGCTGACGCGCTGGACAAACGGCCGATTCCTATCCACACCACACCGAGTGCGCAGCGTGTCCGGCAAGGATCGCTACTCGATTCCGTTTTTCTTTCAGCCGAATCCCGACCAAGTGATTTCGTGTTTGCCGAGTTGTACGGCGCGAGACGAACTACCCAGCGAACCGCCGATCACAGCGCAAGCTTATTTTGAATGGTTCATGCAACAAAACTTCGCCCATGCCGGCGCGCAATAAATCTGCGTGCGATAGCGCACCGAACTAGCGGGTCAGTTACACGATACGGCTGGTCTTGTCGCCCCAGTAACGATCCCTCAATAAACGCTTATACAATTTGCCGGTTGGTAGACGAGGGAGTTCGTCTTCGAAATCGACGCTGCGCGGGCATTTTTGATGCGATAAGTGTTGCTGACAGAAAGCAATAAGCTCCGCCTCAATCGCGGATCCTGGTTGCGTCCCCGGCATGAGTTGCACTACCGCTTTAACCTCCTCACCGAGATCTTCGTTCGGCACGCCAAAGACCGCCGCATCGGCAATTTTTGCATGCGTGATGAGCAGGTTTTCGCATTCTTGAGGGTAGATGTTCACCCCTCCAGAAATGATCATGTAGGTTTTACGATCGGTGAGAAAGAGGAACCCGTCGTCGTCGACATAACCGACGTCGCCAACGGTACTCATAGTCCCATCTGGCGAGCGTGCCTCGGCCGTTCTATCGGGATCGTTGTAGTACTCAAACGGCGTTGCCGTCTTGAACCAGATGGTGCCGGACGTGCCGTTTGGTGTGCGATTCATATCGTCGTCAAGAATATGTAACTCGCCGAGCAAGGTTCGCCCAACCGTTCCCGAGTGCGCGAGCCACTCCTCAGAATCACACGCCGTGAAGCCAAGACCTTCAGTCGCACCATAGTATTCAAGAATAATGGGACCCCACCATTCAATCATCTGATGTTTAACTTGCGGGGGGCATGGAGCGGCGGCGTGGATCGCCATTTCTAACGACGATAAATCGTAGCGACTTCGCGCCTCGACAGGTAACTTCAACATTCGGCTGAACATCGTTGGAACTAGTTGAGTGTGCGTTACCTGATGTTTTTCGATTAGCGCAAGATATTGCTCGGGATCGAAACGCTCCATGATGATGCACGTGCCACCCGTTCTTATCGCCAAGTTGACTGCAGCCTGGGGCGCGGAATGGTACATCGGTGCAGGTGACAAATAGACCATGCCTTGTCGATACTCGAAGAGATCATTCAGGAAATCGAATATCGGCAAATTGTCGGATGGTTTATTGTCAGCCAGGGGTCTTAAGATGCCTTTTGGACGTCCTGTAGTACCGGACGAATACAACATTGCCGTGCCCAATTGCTCTTCAGCAAGCGGCGTCTTAGGGTACGGGCTCAGTGCTTGTAAGTAGTCTTTAAATGGCGACTCTTCATTCTCGCCACCGACCATCAGATACAACGTCACGTTTGGGCATTGCTTCAACGCTTGCCTAACAACGTCGCGGCGAGCCATGGAGGTGATCACAACTGTCGATTCGCTGTCGTTGACAATAAATGCCATCTCATCGGCGGTGAGATAGGAATTAATGCACGTGTAGTACAAGCCGCTGCGCTCGCCAGCCGCACAGGCTTGCGCGTAGTGCGCATTGTTTTCCATAAAAATAGCGTAATGGTCGAGGCGCTTTAATCCGTGGTCGCGTAGTAGGTGCGCAAGCTGGTTCGCCTGCGCTTCAAACTCCGCGTAGGTAACAATTTCACCGCTGCCAGCCATGACCAAGCACGGCTTATCGGCCATCGACTTCGCGTATTTACTTGCATACATCGTTCATGCTCCGAGTGATCAAAGATATTCGACTAGGACAGTCCAGCAACAGGCAGCAATGCCCCGTGCACGGCCGCAGCGGAATCCGAGCCAAGGAAGCAAATCACGTCTGCAAGTTGCTGCGGACGCACCCATTTTGTGTGATCCGCGTCGGGCATGTCGCCACGATTTGTCGGCGTGTCGAGAATGCTGGGCAACACCGCATTGACGTTGATCCCGTTGTCTCGCAGTTCTTTCGACATACTTTCGGTCAGTCGCATGACCGCGCTTTTAGCAACACAGTAGGCGCCCATATTGCCCTGCCCTTCGCGCGCCGACAGCGCGCCTACGTTAACAATTTTTCCGCCGCCCGCTTTGAGCATCTTAGGCACAACCGCTTCGCACATATTGCGCGCAGTCAGGAAATTCATGGCGAACATGGCGTCCCATTCTGATGGCTGTGTCTCATGCACTGCCGGACCCATCGCGAAGCCACCTGCGATATTAAACAGCCCATCGATTTGAGCGAGATTCTCAATTGCCGCAGCCACGGCCTTCGGATCGGCGAGATCAACCACTACTTGGCGCACTCCATCGCGACTCCCATCGAAAATTCGGTCAAATCCGATCACCTCTGCACCCTGCGCTTGTGCGACGTCGACGACTGCTCGACCTAGCACGCCATTCGCGCCCGTGATAATGATAGTCTTGTTATTCAGCATGACTTCTCCCGTTCAATTACCTTGCATGATTTAGCCGCACCGCGAGTGTAAGCGGGGACAGTAGAGGAGGCAAAGTAAGACGCGCAAGCGTTAATGCACCGTCCTCAACCCGTGACGTTAGTTGGTTGGCGATCGTTCAAGATACAAAACCAATCTGGTCGCAGCGTGGTTGAGCCAAGCCTACGACGTCTGTCTAAGATGCGCGACTCCAAGACTACTCGAGTGGCAGCGGCTGGCTCGCGTTCAAGAACTAAAAGGGTCCTCGTCGTAGCTGACGCTCACCGCAGGCGATAAAGCTGCCAAGCGCGGCGCCACAGAAAAATCCGCCGGGCCCGAATATAAGTAGTCCAAGTAACGGCCCTTGATTCGCTTCGGGAATCAATACGATCGGCCCAATCACGCCGATCGCGAGGCCCATGATGCTCACCATAGAAGAATATTTCAAAACCAAAAACGACCATTTACCTCGGCTCCAGAATATTCTGAGCCGAGACGGCCGGAAATAGGACATCCGCGCTGGATAAAATATTAAATGCAAATGCTCTCGAAAACGGATCAATCGACCGTGCAAATCAACACCTCCGGACTTGCTCTCATCCAACCATCAGCACAATCGGGTATGTCGTAGAGGCTTTTATCGTCGGCCCTAACAATGAAATCGGCCCGCACAACTTCCGTAGATTCTCTTTTTAGGGTTCCAAATGGGACGACGACTGCCGGGCAATCAACAATCACGCCTGTGTTCGGAAATCTGGCAACAAGGGATTCTTTAACCTGGCGCAATGTTGTTCCAGAGACTTTTTTCGCTGCTCTGTTGGAATACTGGCCATGTAGTCAACATCGCTATAGCCGGAGATGCTGGTCCCATTCGCAAAAGAACCTGATCGAAAAAAGCGAACCATCTTGAAATCACGGTCTAGACGAGTCTTAATCGATGCGCGGTGCTGTCTAGCTGCTTCGGTTTCTACCGTCGTCGGAGTTAGTTTAGGCAAAAAAGATCTCTAAACCCCTCATTAAATAGTTCTTGGCATAAACCTCTTTTCCTTTCGTTTTCCCCAACCTAGGTGCGAGTCACCTTCCACGTTCAGGTAGTAACCAACTACACGGGGGCCGCGGGCATCTTGTTTTTTGCATGCCACCTAATTAAAAACCCCTCATCATCATTGGCACATCCATGCGCTGATGGAGAACACGAACGATAAGTATTCCGCCGTCGTCAATACCATAAACAATTAGATGTTTTTCGTAGGGAGCAATCCGCACTGGCGGTTCAAAATCAAGCCGCTCAGCGGCTGTCTTTGGGGCAAGTAACAGCGCTTTGAATTTCTCTTGAAGCCCGTCGAGATAACGCTCTCGTTGCGCCCTGCCCATTCTTTTTGGGTATAGTGCGCTATCCCTTTCACGTCCGTTTGAGCGGCTTTAGTAAGACGAAATTCCAGCACTATTCATTGTCCATTTCCCGCTGAAGTGCATCCATGTCAAAGTTTTCGACGATGCCGCTGTCAAAACCTTCTGTGATAGCTTTTTGCAAAGCGGCATGCTTGGTTTCATGCTCCTCGAGCATCCGCAATCCCGCGCGCGCGGCTTCGCTGGCACTACCGTATCGACCTTTTTCTACCAGCCCTTCGACAAAGCCCAAGAAGTGGTCACCCAACGAAATACTTGTTGTTTTTGCCATTAATTTTCCCTTTTAGCAGGAATCTGAATTACCAATATATAGTAAATAAGAGTAGTTTTCAATTATTCGTACCTCGTATGCCGTGGGTAAAATGACGTTGGTAACTAAAAACCACGAACTTAGTGTTAGACCCACCGCCTTGTTTGAACGAAGCACAGCAATTTACCGATTCGCCCCACCCTTCAAGCAACTAGATTTCTAATCGGTTAGCACGAGCCTGTATCAAAATCTCATAATTAATTCCTGCCTGTTGATTTGCACGTTCGATTACTCCAGCAGTCGCATCGGATTTTGATCCACCATTTGATCTTTGACGGCCGGAAATAGGACATCTACGGTGGATCAAATATTAAATGCAAATGCTCTAGAAAACGGATCAATCGAACGTGCAAATCACCACCCAGATGAACCAAGTCACCGTAGAGTTGGCGTAAATTACGCCGTTGTTTGCGGCTTCGACCCGATTCTCGAGTCAGCCACGACGACAGTACCTCCGCATAATCATCTATTTTGCTGGGCGTATTGCGCTTCGGATACGCCAGCTCCACCTCACCGTTCGCCAAATACTTAGCGAGCGTGTTCCTCGATAACTTCGTTCGCCGCGCTATTTCTCGAACCGATAGGCCGTCCCGAAAATGCCAGCCCCTAATAACACTCAATAAATCCACGTTTATCACTCCTTTTGTCTCCTGCTCGGTTTCGAGCAGGGAAGGGTCTATACGTGGATCAAAATTAGATACAAATACCTACCTCAAGTGGATCACTTTTAAGTGCAAATCAACACCCTACAACAAACTTTTCCGGGACGGTTCTACGAAACAGCTATCGATCGTACTGACGGAGTACATAAGGCATCAATTCCATCATCCAGAGAACAATCATAACGACAAGTTCGCTCCTGAAGAATTAAGCGAATCGATACAATCGATGAGGGCTTTTATTCAGCGTGAAATAAAAACGTAAGCCCAGTTCAGAAATGCTGAGATGAAAACGCCGCAACGGTCTGTGCTGTTAACCGCCACGGCGCATATTAATTCAGTGGATTTACCATCCCGTTAAACGGTAGCACTAGTAGGGCCACTACCCCGGTACAGTGTTAGCAGCCTCAAAAATGAAGGTCAATAAAATTTAAGTTGGCGCAGCGGCGCTTATCTTTTGGTTCGGAAGCGGACATTCGCGGAGCTGTCTGGAACGCGCGCTTTGTGCCCATTAGGGACGTTCACGTCGCCGAAGTTAGCTTCTCGCGAACCCTAAAGAGATGACTCCCAGCGACGAACCTGAAAAGGCCTGTTAGGCTAGGCGGCAAGCCAACTTCGCAAGGATGCGAACATGTTGCCGTTACCTGCTGGCATGGAAGCCAGTGCGGGCGTTGCTTCGTCGCGCTATGAACGCCACCGCCCGGAACGCACCCTCCTTTACCAGCTTGTCGAAGAACACTATCCGGCGCTCAAGGTCCACTTGGCGGCGCAGGGAAGCACATTGCCGGGGTATATCGAGCGCGAGTTCGAGGATTACCTTGCATGCGGTCGCCTTGAGAATGGCTTCCTGCGGGTACGTTGTGACAGTTGCCATGCCGAGCGTCTGGTGGCGTTCAGTTGTAAACGCCGCGGGTTTTGCCCCAGCTGCGGTGCCCGGGGCATGGCCGACGACTGCAGGATGCAGGAGATAGAGCGACGCAGGAAGCCAAAGCCGAGAGTGCGGCGCTGCTGGTGGACGAGGTGTTTCCCGTACAACCAGTACGCCAATGGGTCCTGAGCTTTCCGTATCCATTGCGTTTTTTGTTTGCTAGCCGCCCGGAGATCATGGGTCAGGTGCTTGGGGTCGTTTACCGCTGCATTGCCACGCACTTGATCAAAAAAGCGGGATTTTCGCGCACGACGGCCCGTACTGGTGCCGTGACGTTGATCCAGCGCTTCGGCAGTGCGCTTAATTTGAACATCCATTTTCACATGCTCTTTCTGGACGGTGTCTACGTCGATGGCGCGAATGGATCGCGCATCCGATTTCGCTGGGTGAAGGCACCGACAAGTGCGGAGCTGGCCCACCTGACGCACACCATCGCACACCGCGTTGGGCGTTGCCTGGAACGCCAGGGGCTGCTGGAACGCGATGCAGAGCATAGCTATGTATCGGAGGAGCTATTTGAAGCGGGCCCGCTGGATCAACTGTTGGGTCACTCGATCACCTATCGCATCGCGGTGGGGCCGCACGCAGGCCGCAAGGTGTTCACTCTGCAAACCCTGCCGGACTGCAATGATCCGTTCGTTGATGATGTCGGCAAGGTAGCGGGATTTTCGCTGCATGCGGGTGTCGCCGTCAAGGCAGACGAGCGCAAGAAGTTGGAACGATTATGCCGCTACATCGCGAGGCCCGCGGTGTCGGAAAAGCGGTTGTCGCTGCTGAGCAATGGCAAGGTGTGCTACGAGCTTAAAACGCCGTACCGCGATGGCACCACGCACGTCATCTTCGAGCCGATGGACTTCATCGCCAGACTCGTCGCGCTGGTGCCTAAGCCGCGAGTCAACCTGACACGATTTCATGGCGTGTTCGCCCCTAACAGTGCGCATCGCGCACAGGTGACGCCGGCCAAACGCGGCAAGGCTCGTACGGCAGATGCGACGGACGGTCCAGCACCAGTCGAACGCCGAGCAGCAATGACCTGGGCGCAGCGTCTGAAGCGCGTTTTCAACATCGACATCGAGACCTGCAAGGACTGCGGCGGTCACGTCAAGATCATCGCCTGCATCGAAGAACCTGCGGTGATCGAGAAGATCCTCAGACACCTCGAGCGCAAAGACGCAGCCGTGACTCTGCATTCGCCTCCGTCTCGGGGACCACCCCAGGTCAGCTTGTTCGGCTAATAGGCGTAAACAACTGAGCTGAGGCTGCGTCACCGACGACGCGGCACGGTTGCTATCGTCCCGTCACTCGAAACCGTCTGAAAATCGCACCGAAGTGTGGAATTTCTCCCAGCTCCGGAGGCCCGATCACAGCCATCACCCCCTCGAAGCATCGGTTGACGGCTGTTTGATGCCCTCGGAATACTTTGTGGAATTGGAGAATGCGGCGTTTATACTTCTTATACTTATTCTGAGCTTATGCACGGCTTCGTGCTGCTATCCTAGGTTCCACCATAAATGTTGATATTCAGAAACTATCGGCAGTATTTATTCTAGGAGCGATACATGAACTGGGATGCTTTAGGGGCAATCGGGGACTTGATAGGCGGGATCGCAGTGATCGGGTCGCTAGTCTACGTAGGTTTGCAGGTTCGGCAGAGCAACGCGATCTCGAAATCAGAGTCTCTTCGAGAGCTCGCCAGTGAGGCGAAAGAGCTTTTCCTTTGGTACGGCGACCAGGAACGCGCGCGCATTATGCGACGCGGATTGAACGACTTTAACGCTCTCTCGAACAATGACCAAACAGTAGCGTCGGCTTGGTTCAGTGCGTTCTGCCAAACCGCGCAAACTACATTTGCGATACGATCTTCGCAGCGGGCGTCCCAAATCGAACACTATCTTGCCTCGTGTCTCGCTATGGACGGTTTTGCGCAATGGTGGAACGCCAACAAACCAGCCCTCAATCCGCAATTTGTTGAGACCATTGAGGAGTTGGCGGCCCGTACGATTCCAATAGACCAGCTCGCCCCATGGATGGCCTTGGAGGATTCCGAGAAAGGAGAAGCCTGACCATCGACCTCACCCAACTCGCAAACCTCGAAGAGTTCATTGGCGACCTCGCAGGTATCAGTTACAAAAGAAAGTAGTGCAGTTTAAATTCTGGTGACGGGAGAACCTGCCGTTGCGAGGTTTTTATATTGAACCACCGTCTCTTAATGGCCGTTTGGGTTGAAAGTGATTGTGCCTCCCACCGACCGTTATGGAGCAGATAAGCCGACGTTCGTGCGGCACTGCAATAGACGGTAGGCGATATATTCCCGTTAGTTGCCTGATTTCGGTAACGAAGGCTTTCAACTCGCATGCGACAATATGCAAAAGAGATAAACGCTTAGACGTTAGATGGAATGTGGGGCGCGTTAATGAGTTGGGAAGCGGTATCAGCAATTGCGGAAACCTTCGGGGTTGTAGCGGTAGTCGTATCGCTTATTTATCTCGCTCGTCAGACGCAACAATCACGGGTCGCGATTGAGCAAAACACGAAGTTTGCAATGCGGTCGTCTATAGATGGGTACTCTCACTGGCGAGCCATCATCGCGGCTAATCCACAGGTTTCGGAGCTAATTGATAAGGCGAATAGCGGAAGCGAGTTGACGCAGCCAGAGGAAGCGCAATTGGCAGCAATATTTGCGGAGCTATTTATGGCATCCGCGTTCTCTCACCTAAACGCCAATGCTTCTGGAAATTCCGAGACAGTCGACGTTAGTTTCGTTAGCGAATACTTGGCGGGAAACCCGTATGGTTTTAAAGTTTGGGCGAGCTTTCGGCGATTCTTGGAGCAAATTGCCCCAAGCTATGCAATCGAACTTGATCGCGCAATCGCGGCGTTAGTTCCACCTAATAAGTCGGTCGATCCGGACGCGTGACAGTGGCTTTTCCTTCGCTGCGCTCCAGTCGCCCCCCTCAAGGGCCGATCTTAATGCCCACGTTCATTAGCACGAACTTCCGAAGTTGGCCGAACTCGTTGATAGTTGTCGTGAAACCCAACGACCGCTTCCAAGAAGATAAGCCGACGTTCGTGCTGCGCTGCAATAGGTGGAATAGTGCCCTGAGTTGACCTTTGGCCAGGATGTTCATCGAGCCATCTAAAATACGAAACTACTCGTCATCGTTTGTAGAACGTTGGCCCGTCCATTGCGCGGCATTCCCGTGAGCGGATTCTACTTCTCTAATGAACTCTGGAGTGAAGAGCGAGGATTCTCGATCTGCCTCCCACCATTCCGCCACAACTGGATTTCATAAAAACGCCGCTGCCCAACGTCGACGAACTTCCCATATACGCTCTTCCAAGAGTTTCGACTCGAAGCGAAAATACATAGATTCAAAGCGTTGCATGTTCGCCCGCAAAAAAAGAATTGCCCGAAGTCTTTCATCAGGCTTCAAAACCTCTAACGTGCCACTCTCTCCGGCCCGCGCCCATATTTCAGCTAGTTCCGGGTTGGTGGCTAGTAGGTCATTTATCGATGCTCGCGAGCTATACTTCGCCAAAAATTACGCCACCGATTGCGCCTGCATGTGCGCGCCCGAACAAGTCTCCGACAAGCGCTGGGAAAAGTGTCGCAAAGCCGCCGTAAAACAATCCAAACGCAGCCGACCCGCAATAAAGCAGCAGTGCTGCGTCCGCATTAATAAGAAGACCGAACGCGAGGACCTGCGAGCGGAGCGCGATAACCATGGCTGCTTTACGCCCGATTCGATCCGATATCGGACCTAAGCTTACGCTGCCGATAAGCTACTTGGAGAATGCGGCGTTTATACTTCTTATACTTATTTTTCAAAAAGGTCGAGGTAATTGCGTACTCTAATTGCCTTGCTGTTCTGTCGCTGTCCATCGTTCAAAACTTTCTCTTAGATGTTACGAAATTTCCGGTTGCACGATAATTTCATCTTCACGTGCCCGGACCTGGGCAAGCTCGTAATTCATTTGCGCTTTCATCCAAAAATCGGCCGAACTCCAACCAAGCTTTTCAAAACGTATGGCCATCTCTGGAGAGATTGCGGCCTTCTCGTTGACCAGGTTATTTAATGTCGAACGGCTGACGCCGAGCGCAACAGCAGCATCGGTCACCGTCATATCAGACGCGATAATGCAGTCTTCGCGTACCAGGCTGCCGGGGTGCGGCGGGTTCTTCATAGGCATGATCATTTCTCCTTTTTCTAGTGGTAGTCCACCAAATCAACGTCCTCGGGTTCATTGCCAAACCGGAACACGATGCGCCAATTACCGCTTACCCGGATCGAATAAAAGTCTTTCCTATCGCCTCGCAGCGGGTGAAAACCAAAACCCGGCAAATCCAATTCACCTGGCTCGGTTGCGGCATCAAACGCCAATAAAATTCGATTAACCCGAGGCAAATAATTGGCTTTAATGCCGCTCACATCACCACGTTCGTACAATCGTTTTAGACCGCGATGACGAAAGCTTTATATCATCTACAAGGTATAGCATGATGCGTGACGCGCGTCACTAAGCACATATTCCTATGCCCTGCGCTTGTCGCTTTTTTATTGCGCTCGTCGTGGAAAGAATGCTACGGAAATAGTTAATGACTAAACCGTACGGAAAATTGTCGAAGTCTAAGACCCCAAGCCCGAGCAGCTCGAAAGCGGTCGCGGCGGCGATTGCTGCGTGTCCGCATAACAATTTGTTACCGCCGCCCTCTCCGGAGATTGCTGAAACGGCAAGACGGGCTGCTTTCTATGGTGAGGTGCGCGACCATTTAGAACAGGGGTTACTGGGCCATGAAATTCTGGCGCTGTTCCCCCAAGAAGAACACTGGATGCACCAAGAGATGAGCCTATGGGAAGTTATTTTTCGCCGTGAGCAGATCGACTTTATTGAAAATTTGGATAAGCCCGCCCCAAAATTTACTGCAGGGACACCCAAGCCGAAACTGCAAGCCGTCGTTAACGACTATCTACCGCCGCCTGAGCTGGCGATTGATAACCCGGATAAGAAAGCCGTGGCCATCAAAGCGACTGTTTGGCGCAGTGATACGGGTGAAGGCGTAGAAGAATTGGTTTGGTTTCCACGCAGTCAGATTAAAGACGGTAAAGCTTCTGCCTGGATCACCGGGCTCAAGCGCAAAGAGCTGGAAGAAAAATATCCTGTCGCATCGATTACTAATTTCCCTGAATAGTCATTACGCGATAAGTTAAACGAGTGAAACAAAGCGAATTAAACAAGCTGATAAAAATACCTTGCGACGTTATCCCCGGATGCGGCAAGCCAGGTGTGCCCGTAATGATTAAGCATCACGTCGCGATGATGTGTGCCGCTATCAATGAAGAATGGCGTTTATTCTCGGAAGGTTGTTTGCGGAATCGCTACTTTAGAGAGCAGGTTGTCGATTTGCACGTTCGATTACTCCGCCAGTTGCATCGAATTTTGATCCGGCATTTGATCTTTGACGACCGGAAATAGGACATCAACGGTGGATAAAATATTAAATGCAAATGCTCTCGAAAACGGATCAATCGAACGTACAAATCAACACACTGCTTTCCTGGCTGCGTAATTAGATAGGCTTTTCCCTGTGCCTGTCAGGGCGTTTTCCGTACAAGCGTTAATGCGCCGTCCTCAACCCGTGACGTTAATTGATTGTCGGGCGTTCAAGGTACAAAACCAATCTGGTCGCGGCGTGGTTGAGCCAAGTCCACGAGGTCTGTCTAAGATGTGGGACTCCAAGACTACTCGAGTGGCAGCGGCTCGCTGACGCACAAGAACTAAAAGGGCCCTCGTCGTCGCCGACGTTCACCGCAGGCGATAAAGCTGCCGAGCGCGGCGCCACAGAAAAATCCGCCGGGCCCGAATATAAGTAGCCCAAGTAACGGCCCTTGATTCGCTTCGGGAATCAATACGATCGGCCCAATCACGCCGATCGCGAGGCCAATGATGCTCACGATAGAAGAATATTTCAAAACCAAAACACGACCATTTACCTCGGCTCGAGAATGTTCTGCGCCGAAGTGTTTTTTGGATTAAAAATGGTATTCCAACAGCAACGCCGAGGCTCGAAATAAAAACTGATATGACAAGCAAAATGCTGAGAAGGATCATCGGAGCAGATCACGGTTCGACCATGTCACACGATCTAGTTAAGCCATGCCAAACGAATCACCCATTGGATGCGCATCGACCAATCGTATCCGATAGCCATCAGGATCGACGGCAGTCCATGCCGACTCGTGCCGATCGGCATCGTCACCAGCAAGTTCGGACACCTTCCCATACAGGTCTAGGAGTCTGGACCGAGTATTGTGAATATCTGGATCGACGATAGTGAGCCGATTAAACCCGGTGTGCGTGCCAACGTCATAAGCGGCCGCCGCGTTTTCGGTGCCCCAGGCATGTTGCAGCTCCAAAACAGTGTAGGGCCGTCGCCATAACCATTCTCGATTAGCTACCGAATCAATGTCTACACTAGGCGCTCGCTCGTTTGCCGTCGCCAAAAAATATAACGTGAACCTATGTTCTTCCACGATTTGACGAGAAATCAAATGTAAGCCCAGCGCCGCGCAGTAAAATTGCAGGCTTTGTTGCGGGTCGCGAACCCTCAAGGTGACATGAGCAAGTGTTGGGTGACCACCCAGTCGATAGCCATCGCTTGATTCGAGGGCCTGGAAATTTTCCGCGAAATCGTGCTGGAGTAACTCAATTGCGTGACCATCCGGATCGTGGAGATGACACAAATAACCTATATCTAGAAATTGCCCAGCGCGGCTGACCTGAACGCCGGCATTTACTAAATTCGCGCGCGCGAGATCAACATCATGCAGCGTGATGCCTATTTTCCAATATCCGGGTTTTCCCGCTGACGAAGAAGGTTCTGTGCGCTTTCTATATCCGGGCCGCTCGACTAGCTCCAGGAGAGCGGCGCGATCAATTTCATTGGCGCTCGGCGGAGCTGTCGGCGTGCGAGGATCGCTGAAACTCAGACGATAGAATTTTGAACCGTCGTTGTCGGTCATGCCGCTTGGTGAACGGATGACCCTCATCCCAAGCTTATCGCGATAGAAATCTAGGCTCGAACCGCGTCTTCAACAAATAAACTGTGTTGTACGATAGCCCGTGCGGTGGTCCGCGGTGCCGACACAAACTCGTGCCCGTAACTACGCCGACAGAATCAAACCTTAATCGGTGGTCGCGTCGCTTGGCGCATCAGTAGCCGGGTCGACAGTGGTCTCTGAGGCGGAGTCTAGCGCTGCGGAGTCGCCCTCTGGGGTCGCTGATTCATCTGAATTTTCTTCGGCTTTGCGCTGCCGCTTCTCTTCTTTTTTCTGCTTCTTTGCCAAGTCGCGTTGGCGTTTCGCGAACGCGTAGTTGGGTTTTGCCATGCTGGTCCTCTTTAAACTCAATGGGTGCTAATAGGCGTAGAGTAATTCATTTTGCGCTACGGCGCTGCCCAACCGATCAATTCTGGTGTGCTCACTTCCATCTGATCGTTAGCGAACCGGGGCTATTGGTCCAGATCAGCGACTATAAATCAGGCGGCTGGCCGTTCACCGGAGCCGGCATCAACACCACTCTTGCCGCTAAATGGCATGTTGTAACGTAAGCTCACGCGCCCGTTCCCGACCGTATGATCGGCCTCAGATAGTTGATATTCTCTCCACATCTTCCTCAAACAACAGGCACTCGCAATGCATTACGACCTAGTTATTAAAAACGGTTACGTAATTGACGGTTCAGGAGCCCCGAGTTTTCCCGCAGACGTTGGCGTTATCGACGACAAAATCGTCACCGTCGGCCGAATAAACTCACCAGCCACCGAAACGATTGACGCAGAAGGCCACGTAGTGACACCTGGTTTTGTAGATGGGCATACCCATATGGACGCGCAAATATTCTGGGATCCGCTAGGTGCTTCATCGTGTTATCACGGCATTACGACTGTAATGATGGGCAATTGCGGATTTACCTTGGCTCCGTGTGCGAAAAAAGACGCCGATTTCGTGTTTCGCAATCTTGAGCGTGCCGAGGATCTCTCGCGCGAAGCCATGTTGGCCGGCATCGATTGGTCTTGGGAAACTTTCCCCGAATATCTCGACACCATTGATGCATTGCCAAAGGGCATAAATTACGGTGGCTACATGGGCCATTCCGCGCTTCGAACTTACGTGATGGGCGAACGAGCGTTTAGCGAAAAAGCGACCGAAGACGAATTAAAGCGCATGTGTCACGAAGTCCAGGAGGCTGTCAAAGCGGGCGCAATCGGCTTCTCAACATCTAGAACTGTGAACCACCTTACCGCCGACGATCGCCCAGTGGCGAGCCGTATCGCGGACTGGGACGAAGTGCGCGCGCTCGTCAACACGATGGGCAAGCTCGGCGCGGGAATTTTCGAACTTGCCGGCGAAGAACCTGGGCGCAGACCAGAACGTCAAAAAGAGTATTTTGACCGATTGAAGAACCTGGCTATCGAATCTGGCCGGCCGATCACGTTTGGCATGCCGAGCGTTCGGGCTGCCCCTGAACTATTTCGCGGATACTACGAATTAGCCAACGAGACGGCTGCTGCCGGCGGGCGGATGTTTGTGCAAACCCATTCACGCTCCATATCGACGCTGCTTTCGTTCAACTCGCACACGCCGTTCGACGAATGGGAGTTTTGGTCGGAGATCCGTAGCAAACCGCTCGCCGAACAAAAGAGATTAATGGCCGATCCGGACGTCAAACGCAAAATGGTCGAGATTGCGAGCGTACCTTACACCGGACCGAAGGTGGTTGGCGCAGAAGCGCGCCCCCCGGACTGGGATTGGTTGTTCTTATTTGACGGCATTGGCAATGAAACAAAAATGTCCGAAGTCGCAGCAAAACGCGGTGTCCATCCTGTGGAAGCGATGATCGACATCGCCTTGGAACGAGATTTCGATGTGTTCTTCCGGCAACCCCTGGCCAACGAGAATCAAGATTACGTGCTGGAAATGATGCGTCATCCGCGCAGTGTTGTGACGTTCTCTGATTCCGGTGCGCACGTCGCTCAAATTATGGATTCGTCATTACAAACACACCTTCTGAGTCACTGGGTAAGGGACAAACAAGCATTCAGCCTGGAAGAAGCCGTACGTCTGATCACGTTCGACACTGCATCAGCCTGGGGCCTGCATGATCGCGGACTCATTCGGGAAGGACTGAACGCAGATTTAGTCATATTCGATCCCAAAACGATCGACCAAAACATGCCGGAATTACTCAATGATCTGCCGGCTGGTGCTGCGCGATTAAAGCAAACCGCCAAAGGCATCCATGCCACGGTCGTTAACGGCAAGGTGCTATTACGTGACAATGAACCGACCGGCGATCTGCCCGGCCGCTTGGTGCGGGGGCCGTTAGCTAATCAGGCTTAGCTAGGAGCCTGTCGGGCTTAGGCGTTCGTCACCAGGAAACGTCTGGTTTGAGTTGTTTTGGAGCGCTTTTGAGACGAATAGTCATACTATTTAACGAGAGAACGCGCTGAAAATAACCAAACTCGGCTTGTCTCACACGACTGCAAGGCAGGGATTGCTCCTGCAATCCTTCTGCATTCCTAACGTCCATGGC
>JBLFWZ010000071.1:0-17409 GCA_047611905.1 Gammaproteobacteria bacterium
CCCATTTTGCAAATCGCGCCGTCAATGCCACGTGCTCGCGAATATGATGCTTAAGTCCTTCGACTCCATAATGACGCAACACAAACCACAACTTTAGCGACCGAAATCGCCGACCCAGTGGCACCTGCCAATCGCGGTAGTCGATAACTTCTCCGGATTCCGACGCTTGGTTGCGCAAATATTCCGGCAGGATTGTGAGGGTCGCGATCAACTCTTCGCGGTCCGCTACAAAAAAACAGTTGCAGTCGAAGTTCGTGAACATCCACTTATGCGGATTGAAGCAATAACTGTCGGCACGCTCGACGCCACGATGTAAGGCGACGTGCTCCTCGCACATCGCGGCGCTGCCGGCCATCGCAGCGTCGACATGCAGCCACAGTCGATTTTCTTCGCAAACCGAAGCGATTTCGGCAACCGGGTCTACGGCCAAGGTTGAAGTCGTCCCAACCGTCGCGCAGACAAAGAATGGCTGCAGCCCGGCGCTTCGATCTTGAACGATTTGCGCACTCAAGGCCGCTGGATCTAATTGCAAGCGATCGTTGGTCGGAATTTTTCGAAGATTCCTCACGCCGATACCTGCAATCGCGCAAGCTTTCTCCAGAGACGAGTGAGTTTCCGTTGAACTATAGGCAACGAGACCACCCGTCGTGCCAGAATCTTTGGCATCAAACTGTGTCGCACGTTCGCGCGCCGCCAGTAGCGCGCACAAAGTGGCACTCGATGCGGAGTCTTGAATGACGCCACCACCACTTGAAGTCGATTTAAACTTGTTCGGTAAGTGCACAATGTCTACTAGCCAATCGAGAACATGAGTTTCGAGTTCCGTGCACGCCGGACTCGTCAACCACATCATGCCTTGCACGCCAAGTCCCGCGCTTAAAAGTTCGCCTAATATCGACGGTCCAGAGGTATTGGCGGGAAAATAGGCGAAAAAATTGGGTGATTGCCAATGCGTAATGCCGGGCAGAATGTCGCGTTCAAAATCGGCCATTATGTCTTCGAAACGTTCGCCTACCTGCGGCGCAGCGGATGGCAGTTTAGAGCGAATATCGCCAGGCGCCACTTGTGAGAGCACGGGGTAGCGCTCTACACCTAAGGCGTAATCCGCGAGCCAGTCGATCAATTCGTAGCCGTGCCGGCGAAACTCTTCGGCAGACATATGGTAGCCATGGTTTTCTTTAACGGTCATTTGGTCGATCTATTTGCCTCGGAGCCTGTCGGACTTAGAGCGTTCTATTCGGCAGCTGCTCCTGCGTTGCCCTAGCTCCTGCATCCTTGCGGAACAGCCGGATTTGGTCATTTTTGGCGCACTTTCTCGTAAAGCAGAATGACTATTCGCCTAGAAATTCCGCTAAAAATAACTCAAACCGGACTTTCCCTCGAGACGAACGCCTAAGTCCGACAGGCTCCTAGCGCGATTGTTAATCGGCAATCAAATTCGCAAAGACATTCATGATTCGAATTCCCATACGAGTTTGACGGCAGATTACTCCTTCCGTTCGAAACCGTCGTAGCAGAGATAAGGGGGCGACTGAGGATCAGGTCCCATTACGAACCTGAAGCAACAATCGCCCACCATCGTCTCGCGCTTATAGATTGCTCAGGACATTCTCTGCTGCGCTTGCCACGAGTTCTGTCGGCGCCGCTTCAATAAAAGCATGCGACACCACCCCATCGTCGACCACCAGGGCAAATCTCGAACTACGCATGCCCATGCCAAAGCCCGAGGCGTCGAGTTCAAGACCTAATGCCTTGCTATAGTCGCAATTGCCGTCTGCGAGCATCGTTACCTTGCCATCGGCACCCGCGCTTTTTCCCCATGCATCCATGACGAAAACGTCGTTCACAGATAGGCACGCCACGGTATCAACGCCTTTCGCCTTAATCGCTCCGGCTTGGTCTACAAACCCGGGAAGATGCTTGGCTGAACACGTCGGTGTGAATGCTCCGGGAACCGAAAACAAGACGACCTTCTTACCGCTGAATAACTCGCTTGTCGTCACGCCGCCAGGACCTTCTCCCGTCATCACTGCAAACTTTCCTTCGGGCATTTTGTCGCCTACTTTAATTGTCACTTTTAGACCTCCATCTTTCTGGTATTTACGCAAAACCGCACGGTTGTGCGGCGAATTGAACTGCTTCTCAGCTTAGGGCACATTGTGCCACCGGAAGCCAACGGCGGAAACCTGCACGTCATCGCGCAACCCGCTGCCCCTCGACAGCTTAATTACCGTTTTGAGCGCGGTCACCCTCGCATTTAACCCGCAAATCCGTCGCCATCGTTGCTCACCGACCGCTGCGTTACGCTTACCCACAGAGATGGCTCCTGACGCACGAGTCAACTTATGCGTGCGCGGCCGCAGCCGCTCACCCGTCGCCAAATGCTTGCTCCAAATCGGCGATAAGGTCTTGCGGTTCCTCGAGCCCGATCGATAAACGGACGAGGCCTTCAGTAATTCCGCTACGCACCCTATCTGCCGCGCTGACCCGGCTGTGCGTAGTAGAAGCCGGATGCGTCACGATACTTCGCGTATCGCCGAGATTCGCCGTAATCGAAAACAGGCGCAAACGGTCGATGAAGTTCCAGGCGCCACTGCGCTCGCCTCGAATTTCAAATGATACGATCCCGCCGAAGCCGGACTGTTGGCGCGACGCTAATGCATGTTGCGGATGGTGGGCAAGCCCGGGGTAAAACACGGTTTTTACGTTTGCTTGTTCATTGAGCCAGGTTGCAATTGCGTACGCACCTTCACAATGCTGACGCATCCGTACTGAGAGAGTCTCGAGACCTTTCAGAAACACCCACGCATTGAAGGGGCTCATGCTAGGTCCACCAGAGCGCATCACCGGGATCAGCTTTTCTTCGACTAGGTCACGCGGCGCTACGATCGCACCTCCAAGGCAACGCCCCTGTCCGTCCAAATACTTGGTCGCAGAATGGATCACGATATCGGCGCCGAGTCTCAAAGGCTGCTGAAGAACAGGCGTGCAAAGGCAATTGTCGACCACCAGCAACGCTCGAGCCCCGTGAGCGAGGCTTGCTAACGCATCAATGTCGGCAATTTCTGTTAGCGGATTCGACGGCGTTTCAACGAAAAATATCTTAGTTGTTGGACGAATTGCATGTTGCCAGGATCCGTGATCGACGAGATCAACGAAAGTGAATTCGATGCCGAATTTGGATAACACGTTCTTGAACAAGTTGATCGTACTGCCGAATACACTGAACGAGCATATGACGTGGTCACCAGCACGAAGTAAGCCAAGACAAAGTGTCATGATTGCGCTCATTCCGGACGACGTCGCCACCGCACATTCGCCGCCTTCGAGCGCAGCTAGGCGTTGCTCGAACGCCCGCACAGTCGGATTAGTAAAGCGAGAATAGACGTTCCCAGGCTCGTCGCCAGCAAATCGAGCGGCTGCCTGCGCCGCATTTTCGTAACAGAAACTGGAGGTCAAAAAAATGGGATCGCTGTTCTCGAGCTCTGGAGTAATGGCGGTCCCGGCACGGCACGCTATTGTCGCTAGCGCATGATTTTCGTATTCGAATTCGTTCATCTGCTTATTCCTTCCAGCAAAATAATACGTACAGATAGCACCGTTGCACGCGCTTTGCGCGACAGTGTCTAGTATCAAATCAGTTGTTGCGGGACGATAAGCCAGATTCGAGGGGGAACATTTGCAGTAAATGTTTCTCTTTAGCTGTTTTTCTATAGCGCCCGCAAGCTGATCTCAAATCGGCGCTCAAGGGCGCGGACGATATTAGCATCGGGGCGTGATGTCAATTGCACTATCGCGACCCCGATAAACGCTGCGAGTACCGTGTGTTCGCTCCAACACGGCTTCGCCAGGTCAAATTGGAGACCTTAGAGTTCCGTTAATCTAAGGGTTTGCTTACACGTCGGCGGGCAACTCTTCTTCAGAACTGTACAGATCACTTAAAGCATTTTGAGACGCCGCGCGCTTGGCCTTGGCGTCGTCGGATCGCTGTGCTTCTATACGATTGAGATAAGTTTCGTTGATGTCGCCCGTCACATAATTCCCATCGAAGCAGGACAGATCAAATCGCTGAACATCCATATTGCCCTTGCGCGCGGCACTTACGAGATCATCGAGATCCTGATATATAATTTTGTCGGCGCCAATAAGCTTCCCAACTTCTTCTACGGTACGGTTGTATCCGATCAACTCGTCCACGCTTGGCATATCGATACCGTAAACATTTGGGTGCGCAACAGGTGGTGCGGCTGAGGCAAAATAAACGCGGTTTGCTCCGGCTTCGCGAGCCATTTGGATAATCTGACTCGATGTTGTGCCGCGGACAATGGAGTCGTCGACGAGAAGAACGTTCTTGCCTTCGAATTCCAAATCAATCGCGTTCAGTTTTTGCCGTACTGACTTTCTCCGCAATGCCTGGCCAGGCATAATAAATGTTCGCGCGATGTAACGGTTTTTAATGAACCCTTCGCGGTATTTGATGCCGAGCTCGTGGGCTAACTCTAACGCTGCCGTGCGCGCGGTATCTGGAATTGGGATCACAACGTCGATATCGTGCTCTCCCCACTCTCGCTCGATTTTGTGCGCGAGCGCCTCGCCCATGCGCATGCGCGCTTTGTGCACTGATATACCGTCGATAATCGAATCCGGACGTGCGAGATACACATATTCGAAAATGCACGGCGCGCTTTCACGGGTCGGCGCACACTGTTTAGTTTGCAGATCCCCTTCTTTACTTATGAATACGACTTCACCGGGTCCAATATCGCCGATTAGTTCGAACCCCAGCACATCAATTGCGACGCTTTCAGATGCAATCATGTATTCCGTGCCAAGATCGGTTTCGCGCTTGCCATAAACGATCGGACGGATCCCGTTCGGGTCTCGAAAACCGATTATCCCAACGCCAGTTATCATACAAATTGCGGCGTAGCCGCCGGAGCAACGCTTATGCACGCCTTCGACCGCACGAAATATGTCGTTCGAATCGATGCGGAGTTTCCCTAAGCGTTTCAATTCGTGAGCGAATACGTTTAGTAACACTTCTGAATCGGAATCTGTATTTATATGACGCAGATCATCTTCAAATAGATCACGTTTCAGTTGCTCGGAATTCGTCAGATTACCGTTGTGCGCCAACGTAATGCCATACGGAGAGTTAACATAAAACGGCTGGGCCTCGGCATTCGACGACACCCCCGCGGTCGGGTAGCGCACATGTCCAATACCCATTCGACCTTTTAAATTAAGCATATGCCGAGTTTTAAAAACGTCACGAACGAGACCGGCAGATTTACGCAGGAATAGCCGGCCCTCTTCATAAGTAGCAATTCCGGCCGCGTCTTGTCCTCTATGTTGAAGCACCGTTAATGCGTCATAGAGCGCCTGATTAACTGCCGTTTTGGCAACGATTCCAACAATCCCGCACATAGGCTTATTCCGAATTAGTCGCGGCTAAGGCGACGCGTACGTGAGATCTGGCGCGAGATTCGGGGGCAACAAGCCAACCCCTATTTCTGCCAGAGTCTGAAAATGCGGCATGAATATAGATTCCTTCCACCAAGGATCTTGAGGAACCTGAGTCATGCCCGCTAGGCCAACGAATAGACCGACAATAACAATTCCACGAAGGGCTCCGAAAATCACGCCTAACATCCGATCCGTACCTGTTAAGCCCGCTTTATCAACGAGCTTACCGATCAAATGATTGACGAGCCCGGCGACGATCAAGGAGACAACAAACAAACCGACGAATCCTAATACGCGCCGGGCCGTTGGAACGGACAAATAATTAGTCAATAACTCGGCTGCGGAAGCGTAAAAAGTAACTGAAATCCAAACTGCAATCGCCAGCCCTAACAGCGACAGTGCCTCCCGAACGAATCCGCGGAATAGGCTAATGAGAGCCGAGATTCCGATGATCGTTAATACCAAAAGGTCCGCCCAATTCATTTTGACGGCCACGTTCGGGAGGATAGAAATACTAACAAAGCCATATACTCAAGGGTAGCGCATCACGATCCCTTGGAGATCGAGTTGCTTGGCTAATTCGCCGCGAATTTGTTCGGCCGCGCTTTGATTTAATTCTGGACCAACGCGAACTCGATAAGCCAATTTCGAATTATCTTGAAACTGCTCGATAAACGCCGTGTATTTTTTCTTCTTTAACCGAACCGCTAATGCCTTCGCATTGTCTTCTCTTTCGAAACTCCCTAGCTGAACGACCCACGCGGTAACACCCGTACGCGGTGCCATTGGGTTAGCTGCCGATTGCGGCTCGAGCAAAACACCCGTGTCGCTAGAATTCGGCGATTCAATTGCGCCGCTGTCGATTAATTGATCCGAATTCGCGTTCATCGCGTGCTCAATTTTGTCCATCGTCTCGTCGTCGATTGGTACGACTTTCGAATTGAAACCTTGTGGTGAGTCGAAATCTTCGAAAGTCGACAACGTATCAATCTGTTCGTCATCGCTTTGATCGAGAAAAACAGGAACAAATACGACAAATAGTGCGACCAGTACTGCCGCGCCTACGACTCGTTGTTTTAGTTGTGGGTCCATCAGTTGCAATCCGCTATCGCGAATAATAAGACAATCGGTAGCTCATTACTGCACACAGTTCAGAATCTCACAGACGACCAAAAACGAACCAATCGCAATGATTCTGTCGCCGGTTTGTGCCGACAACTTCGCCCCGGCGTAAGCCTCCGCTGCACAATTGTATAAGTGCGCTTTTCCTCGTTTCCCTATGACCTTACTCAACGATTCCTGGAGTTCTTCACTACTGGCTCCACGACGGGCATTAACGCTCGCCAGATGCCACGAATCTGCGATTGGAGCAAGCAAGCGTATAGCCCCTTCACGGTCCTTGATCCGCATCATGCCGAGAATAACGTGAGTTTTATTCTTCGGTTTCAAGGTTTGAAGCGTTCGTACAAATACCTCAACCGCCTGTGCGTTATGCGCCACGTCCAGAACCACTTCAATATCGCCGGGTATCACCTGAAAACGCCCTTGGAGTCTCGTTTCCCGCAAACCAAGTGCAATATCACCATCGCTAGTCGGCAACTGAGGTTGCAATAGCTCCACGACTTTCAGCACCCCGGAGGCATTACCAAGTTGATGATCTCCGACCAAGTTCGGCTTAGGTAAATTTGCGATTTGCGCATCGCCGCTCCACCAACTCCAGGTCTCACCATCATCGGAAAACCGATAAGTGTCGCCCAGAATTTCAACATCGGTCGGTAAGTCCTGAGCATATTTTCTTAGGCTCTGCGGGATATCAATATCCGAACAAACGGCAGGTTTCCCAGGCCGCATAATTCCAGCTTTCTCCAGACTAATTTGTTCCCGTGTCGAACCTAAAAATTCCACGTGATCAATGCCAATCGCCGTGATCAAGCTCACGTCGGCGTCAATAATATTAACGGCGTCCAATCTGCCGCCAAGTCCGACTTCTAAAATGGCGACGTCTGGCATCGCCTCAGAAAACATCACCAGCGCAGCCAAGGTTCCGAATTCGAAATACGTCAGTGGGCGGCCCTCTCGGGCGTGTTCTACCCGCTCGAAGGCGGCGCAAATATACGCATCGCTCGCGGACTCGCCGTTAATACGGATCCGCTCGTTGTAAGCGAGTAGGTGCGGCGAGGTATAAGTGCCGACCGCGTAGCCTGCCGCTCGCCAAATCGATTCCAACATCGCAACACTAGAACCTTTGCCGTTAGTCCCCGCCACCGTTACCACGGTTTTCGCAGGACGCGTTAGTCGCAAGCGCTGTGCAATCGCGTTGCAACGTTCGAGTCCTAGCTCGATGTCGACGACATGAAGCGATTCCTGCCAGACTAGCCAGTCCGCTAGCGAATCTGTCTTTACCTCATCGTAAGGGCGCGCCGTAGCCAATCTCAACTTCCTTTGGCCGGGCGCCAACCGACATCACCGGCCGGACTCAGAGGCTGTTCATGCATTATCGGGCACGTCGCTCAGTTCGGTATCGTCATCGGGATCCTGCTCGATCTCTTGTGTCTCAACAGTGGGGCTTCGATGCATCAATAGACGCAAAATCGAACCGAGCCTCGCGCGCATCTCCCGGCGATCGACAATCATATCGATCGCGCCATGTTCAACGAGAAATTCACTACGCTGAAAGCCGTCTGGCAATATTTCTCTGACCGTTTGTTCAATAACCCGTGGCCCGGCAAAACCGATTAAGGCGTTTGGCTCGGCGACGACAATATCTCCGAGTGTACCAATGCTGGCCGACACTCCGCCCATCGTCGGGTCGGTTAAGACGGAAACATAAGGCAGGCGACTTTCGCGCAACTCGGCCAACGCACAGCTGGTTTTCGCCATTTGCATCAGTGAGACCAAGGCCTCCTGCATCCTTGCGCCACCGCTAGCGCAAAAGCAAATCATCGGTTTTCGCTCTTCGATGCAGTGCGCCACCCCACGCACAAATCGTTCACCAACGACCGAGCCCATGGAGCCTCCCATAAAATCAAATTCAAATGCGCCAACGACCACCGGTAGATTTTCCAACGTGCCCGTCGCGACGACCATTGCATCAGTTTCACCGGTAGCTTTTTGCGCTGCGCTAAGACGATCTTTATAGCGTTTACTATCCTTGAATTTTAGAAAATCGACCGGCCCGAGTGACGAGGCGAGATACGTTTGCGAACCCGCATCGAGAAAATACTCAATTCTTTTTCTGGCGCTGATACGGGCGTGATACCCGCATTTCATGCAGACGTCGAGGTTTCGCTCCAACTCGACTTTATAGAGTACTGCTTTGCACTCCGGGCAACTTGTCCAAATTCCCTCAGGAATCGATTTCTTGTTCGCGCCGTCAATTCTAATGCTCGAAGGTAAGAGATTTTTAAACCAACTCATTTATTTAGGTTCCCTCGATGTAGTTCAAGCGAGCGTAGTCCAACTGGGTATAGTGTCAAAAGATTTAACATTGCGCCTAAATTACTCGGCCCGCGCGTCGTCGAGTGCAGCCCGTAACGATTCTATAAACAAAGTAATTTCTTCATACATCGTCTCGGTCCGCTCTTGATGTCGTTCGATTATTTCAATAATAGCGCTTCCAACGATGACAGCGTCACCTGCTAACGCCATTTTAGCGGCAGATTCTGGTGATTTAATCCCGAATCCAACACCGATCGGCAGCGGCAACATCCGTCGAAACTCTTGTATCCTTGAGCTCACATCTTCGGTGTCGATATCTTTCGTACCCGTAACGCCTTTAACTGCGACGTAGTAGACGAATCCGCGCGCCACTGCGCAGATACTCTCGATGCGTGCGCGTGTTGAAGTCGGTGCGATAAGAAAAATCTGGTCCAGGCCACGAGATGCAAGCGCGTGATTCAGATCGCTCGACTCTTCGGGCGGTACGTCGACAACCAACGCGCCATCTACTCCAGCAGCGCTAGCGAGTTCAGAAAATTTTTCGTAGCCCATCGCTTCGAGTGGATTCAAGTAGCCCATCAAAATAATCGGTACGAGCGAGTTCTCGAGACGAAACTGACGTACCACCTCAAGAACTCCGTTCAACGACATGCCGCCATTTAAGGCGCGTTCGCTTGCTCGCTGGATAACAGGGCCATCTGCCATGGGGTCAGAAAATGGCACGCCTAATTCGATTATGTCGGCGCCCGCCTCGACCATTGTCCGCATGAGATTTAGCGTGACTTGCGCACTCGGGTCACCGGCTGTGACGTAGGTTACCAGCGCACACTTATTGCGTGCTTGAAGTGCCGCAAAGCAATTTTTAATTCGATCGTTCATAGCTTTTTTTTGTACGTGACAGTGGGGATTACTAAAGCGTAATTCCAGAGCGATCGGCCACCGTTTGGATGTCCTTATCTCCGCGCCCAGACAGATTGACGACAATATTTTGATCGCTGCGCATTTTTGGCGCGAGCACATTCACGTAGGCTAGCGCGTGACTCGACTCTAGCGCCGGAATAATCCCCTCCAACCGCGTCAATTGATGGAACGCCGCAAGTGCCGCATCGTCGTTTATTGCGACATACTCCGCCCTTCCACTGTCCATCAACCAAGCGTGCTCCGGACCTACGCCAGGGTAGTCTAGCCCCGCGGAAATCGAATGAGTCGGGATAATCTGGCCATCATCGTCTTGCATTAGGTAAGTACGATTCCCATGTAGGACACCGGGCCTGCCAGCATTCAATGGAGCGGAATGCCTACCCGTACTGATTCCGTCACCGGCTGCTTCCACGCCGATCATTTTGACCGTCTCGTCGCTTAAAAAAGGGTGGAAAAGACCAATCGCATTCGATCCGCCGCCAACGCATGCAACCAGCGCGTCCGGTAACTGGCCGATCTGTTCAAGGGATTGACGACGAGCTTCCCGTCCGATCACGCATTGAAAATTACGCACCATGGACGGATATGGATGCGGGCCCGCAACGGTGCCGATAATGTAGAACGTGTTATCGACATTTGCGACCCAATCGCGCATCGCTTCATTGAGCGCATCTTTTAAGGTCTTCGAACCGGAGTCTACTGGAACGACTTCGGCGCCAAGTAGTTTCATGCGGAATACATTTGCGGCCTGACGCTGAATGTCGTCGACGCCCATGTAGACCACACATTGCATACCAAATCGAGCTGCGACCGTTGCCGTCGCAACGCCATGTTGACCCGCACCAGTTTCAGCGATAATTCGCTTCTTACCCATCCGACGAGCAAGCAGTGCTTGTCCTATCGCGTTATTGATTTTATGCGCGCCCGTATGATTGAGATCTTCTCTCTTAAGAAAGATTTGCGCGCCTTGTAATTCCGCACTCAACCGTTCGGCATGATAAAGCGGTGAGGGCCGGCCAACGAAGTGTGCTAGATCTCGTTCGAACTCTGCGATGAAGTCGGCGTCGTGTAGTGATTCGCGATACGCGTCGTCCAATTCGCCGAGCGGACCCATTAAAGTTTCGGCAACAAACTTGCCGCCGTAAGGGCCGAAGTGCCCATTTTCGTCAGGCAGTATTGCGTCTGCATCTGTCGCAGCATTCGCCGTTGTGGAATTAATGGCCAACTTTGTCTACCTCATTCATGAATTCCCGCATTTTCGCGAGGTCCTTAATCCCATATTGAGACTCAATTCCGCTGCTAACGTCGACCGCGTACGGCCGAGTCGTTCTAATTGCATCGCCAACATTTGAAGGGCTCAGACCTCCCGCCAAAATGACTGGCTTTTGAATATTCGGCGGTAATCTTTTCCAGTCAAACGCGCTACCAGTACCGCCCATCATTTTTTCGTCATAGTTATCCACTAGTATCGCCTGCGCACGACTGTAACGCGCGGCTTGCGCAGCAATATCGATTCCGGGCGCCATGCGCAGCGCCTTTACATAGGCTCGCGCCGACCCTTGCTCGCATTGTTGCGCGGTCTCACTACCATGAAATTGCACGATGTCGATACGCGTTTCGGTTAGTGACGCAGCTAGGCTGTCTGTGTCCATATCAACAAATAATCCGACAATGCTGATGAAAGGAGGCAGCCGTTCAATGATTGCATTCGCTTTTGCGGGAGAGATATAGCGTGGACTAGGTTCATAAAAAACAAAACCCAAAGCATCTACGCCTAAGCGTACCGCAGCGAGCGCGTCGTCTAATCGAGTGATTCCGCAAAATTTGACCCTTGTTCTATATTCCATCGCCCGGCCAGTTGTTAACGCTCGGTATTGTCTCATCTCCTGAACCGCGCGCATACAGATGTAGCCGGTGGAAAGATTCATTTGCAAGCAATGCTGCGTGCCGAGGATAACCGCCATCGCGCTGCTGTGGATGCGGCAATTCCAGCGGGGCTTTAGATCACTGGAGTGAGTGGATTGGAAACCGCTGGCGGCAAATTGAATTCGCGGGGATACGAAACTTCTACCAGATAAAGTCCATCCGGGGCCGCGGTCTGCCCGGCCGCAACACGGTTGCGCGCGTTGAGCACGTCCGCCACGTGGTTCGGCGTTTCGCGGCCGTCCCCGACTGCAACTAAGGTTCCGACGATATTTCTAACCATGTGCTGAAGAAACGCATTCGCTTCGACCTCCAAGGTTAGAAAGTCTCCACGTCGAGTGATGTCGATTCGACGAATTTCCCTAATAGGATGCGCCGACTGACAACCGGCCGCCCGAAACGAACTGAAATCATGCGTACCGACGAGATTTTGCGCGGCTTCGCGCATTTTATCGGCGTCGAGGGGCTTGAAAACAAAACTCACGTTTGCCGACCAGAGGCTCGGACGTGCCACTCTGTTGCAAATAATGTAATGGTATGTTCGACCTGTCGCCGAAAAGCGCGCGTGGAAATTTTCGTTCACCGGTCGCGCCCATAAGATGCTGACATCCTTTGGTAAGTTTGAGTTTGCCCCAAGCACCCAGGATCTCGTGGTTCGTTGGGCGGCGGTTTCGACGTGAATAACTTGCCCTGTCGCGTGAACACCGGTATCTGTTCGGCCAGCGCAATAGACCGTGAGCGGGCTATTGGCAACCCGCGATAAGGCTTCTTCTACACACGATTGAACTGTTCGGACGCTAGTTTGCCGTTGCCAACCAGAAAATTTCGAGCCGTTGTACTCGACGCCAAACGCAACTTTCACCTAGGCCGGTGCCGACCAAAATGGCTAATCAAAGCTGGTCGATTAACGTCTGAGCTTCCGCCTTTTGCTCGCCGGCTCCGTCGCGCAATACTTCGTCCAAAATAGACCGTGCGCCGTCATTGTCGCCGAGTTCAATATAAGCCTTCGCCAAATTTAGTTTCGTATCGAGCTCATCGGAATCGGTTTGCGCTGCAGCGCCGCCGTCACCCGATATGGCTACTGTTGATTCGTCGGTCCCACGAATTGCAGTAGATTGGCTCAGATCCATGGCCACCACGGTATCGGCAGGATCCGCAGCGTCAAGATCAATATCGTCTAAGTCGAAATCTAATGTCGGGACCTCATCAGTAATCGACAAGCCGCCTAAATCTAGATCTAGACCACCACTCGTGTCCGCCAAGCTGAGATCCAAGTCGCCGGTATTTGCGCCATCCAGATCTTCGTCGCTGAAATCGAGCTCGCCGGCTTCCTCGCCGTCAAGATCGTCAGCGCTGAGATCCAAGTCGGCCATACTTTCTTCCATCGACTTCGCGAGATCCTCGAGAGATTCGTCCGGTGTACTAGAGTTGGGTAGCTCTAGGGTATCGTCGATAACCAGGCGATCGATCTCGGTGGTGTCCTCCAACGCGAGATCGAATTCTATTTCCGATTCCTCCAAACCTTCGTCGCTGGTTAGTTCGTCCAGTTCCGGACTTTGCAGCGAAAGATCAAAGTCTAAGTCTGCCGCCTCATCCAGCGGAATTTCGTTCGGATCAGACGTATCGGGTAGGACGGATTCCATCTCGACAGTTCCGATATCGTCGGGACTTCCCGGCAAGGTGCCGTCGGGAATACTGAGGTCGATACCATCTCCGAGCGATCCGGTCGCGTCGGTGTCAAAGTCCAATCCGCCGCTAATGTCTAAGGTCTCGTCACCACTATCGACAACCGGTGCGTCGTCTTCCAATGCACCGATATCGAAATCCAAATTAGTCGCTTCGTCGTCATTCGGCGAGGTTATGTCAAATATTGCCTCACTGTCGGCTAAACTCGCTTGCGCAACGAGCGGAGCAGCGGTATCGCTAATATCGAAATCGATCACGTCATCGTCTAGGCTGAGAACATCAGTTTGTAGATTCGGCGAGGTGACATTCAAGAGGTCATCACCGTGCTCTAGGCCCGCGTCCCCCGTCTTCGTCACATCAAGTAAATCATGAGGGGTATGTGTGTCGGGAGACTCGGCCGTAACGTCGAGAAGGTCGTCTCCGGACAGGGATCCCGACGACGTGATGTCCAACACATCGATGTCATCGTTAACGGGGTCGGTAGATTCTGTCGTGAAATCCAAGATATCAGCGTCACTATTGCCCTCGTCCATACCCGCCGTTAGGTCGAGCATTCCGTCCGAACCAGTCAGGGAATCGGTCGTCGCGGTCAAATCTAAGAAATCGCCGTCTGCCCCATCAAACTCTACGGCGCCAAGGTCGAAATCGAGCCCGCCGGCGTCATCATCCGACTCAGTCGCAAGACCAACCTGCGTACTCTCTAACACCTCGTCGCTGCCTGGTGCCATCGACATCGTAGTTGCGCCCGATTCAGACTCTGTATCGGCGGTGATATCAACAATTGCGTTTGCTGCGGCGGCAACGCTTGGAATGGCGCCCTCACCCGCGACACTTTCGGCGAACAATTCTCGTTCTGGGGACATTTCGGTCCACATCGCGACCGCGCTCTCCCAAAGTGGGTCCTGATCGCCGACCTGCTCGTGCAGCTCGCGCGCAGTCGTTTCGTAGTCGGATTTGTTGTTCGACGAGTAGAAAACTTCAAGCAAACGTAACTTGTAGTTGTGCTCGTCCGGATGCTCGGCAATGACATTGCGAACGAGTTCTTCTGCTTGGTCGAACCGCTCATACGCTAGATAGACGTTTACTTCCTCTAGCGGGTCTTCTGCCATCGCACCGCCGGCGAGCTCGTCGGCAGAGGCTTCCAAGGTTCGATGTAGATCCCGCGACGTCTCAAGTTGCTCCTGCGGAATTTCCGTCGGCGCCTCCGATGCTGGGTCGTCGTCTGTTAGAAGCTCCGGTGTTTCGGTGATTGGCTCGTCTTCTGCTAACGCGGTTAGTTCGGTTACGTCGTCACTTACTGTCGCCACGCTCAATGGTTCGTCTTTTGTGCTGCCACCGCCGCGCACAAGTTTGAAAATAATCGCGAGCAGCGCGAGCAACGCAGCACCTATAAGACCAAGGACGGTTATTGCCCCGCCGGGAACCATGTTTGAAATTTGCGGAGGGATCAGGCTGCCGAATAGTGAGTCGTCTACCGCCTCTTCAATCGTTGGGGTGACGGTGGGTGGGTCGACAGGGGTTGTCGTGTCGCTCGGCTTGTCAATCGCGACGCTCGTCTCGTTCGCCTTATCGTCGCTGAACGTGATATCGACATCATCCATTTCTTCAGGCGAGGCCTGCGAAACTTTGTCCTCGAGTTCCGTGTCCGTCGCTGTGCTGTCGCCCATTTCGGAATCGACATCAGCCGCGTCGTCGAGAGGTGCTTCGATTCCTAGCTCTGTGAGGCGTATCTGCAATGCCGCTAATTCGTCGTCCTTAATGTCTACCTGACGGCTCATTAAGTCGATAATTTCATTGGCCTCTGAGATGCGCGCATATAACTCGTCGTTTTCTTGAACCTGTGCATCGAGTTCTTCGCGTACCAAAGTAACGCCGGCTGAGCCATCCCCACCTGCGCCCATTTCTTCATCATCCGCCTGGGGCGCGACGAGTTCTAAATGCCCATCAGACGCAGTGCTCTCATCAGTAGGTTCTTCCGACATGGTGTTGTCCATGCCGTCATCTGCCATCTCAGTGCCCGTTGAAAGCTCTGTTTCTAGCTCCGGCTCTGGTGCAGTTTCCTGCATTGCGGGTTCTTGCATTGCGGGTTCTTGCGTAACACGGTCCGCAACGCTATCTCGATAGTTCGCCCACAGCTGATTGTGTTGTAGGACCTCAGATATTGCCTCCGAGCGGGACATCGAATTGACGTCATCAGAATCCGGTAGACGCAGAATTGCGCCTTTCTTTAGGATGTTGATATTACCGTCGCCAAAGGCATCAGGATTCGCGCGTAGTAGCGCGAGCATCATTTGTTGAATACTGGTCGTGCTATCCGGGAGATTGGCGCTCGCGATAGACCAAAGCGTGTCGTTCGCTTGTACCGCTGCCAAACTCGATGGTGAGATTAAAGGAGTCGATTCTGTTTGCGTCTCCATCGACGATTCAGCCGGCATCGAATCGGGAACTTCTTGGACAGTGGTAACTGATGCAACAGGGGCAACTGGTTCAGTAGGAGGTTGCGGCGCTAATACTTCCACTTCCACTTCCACTTCCACTTCCACTTCCACTTCCGCTACCATTGCTGGCGGCTGCGGGGCTTGCGTCGCTGTCGGGACTTGAACCGTCGTGCGTCGACGCACGGGGTCGTACAGTGGTGGGTCGAGTAGAACCGTGTACTCACGAACCATACGGCCATTTGCCCAATTCAATTCAATTAGGAAATTCAGGAATGGTTCGCGGATCGCGTCTCGCGATGAAACCTGTATGTAGTCGGCGCCCGATTGGCCATCGACGATTTTAAACTTCAACTGTAAGAGAACCGCGTCCCGCGCGACTCCAGCACGTTCAAACTGCTCGGCATCAGCAAGTTTCACGAATACAGAATCACCGTCGGCAGCGGTGGCTCCGAGTACTTCGATTCGTCCGTCAAATGGTTCGTTCAGGCGGGAAGACGGCTTTATCGAGCCCAATCCCAGGGCCATCACCATTTGGGACAGCAATGTTAAAGCCAAAGCAGCGGCTAGGTTCCGTAGCATGGTTGCGTCCTTAGTCATTCATAGTTCGGGATCAGTTGCATAGATCGAGTATCAACGGCAGGCGTTTCACTGGATAAATGACGACCAACTGATCTTCGAATAAACATTATAAATAGTGCTTAACTATAGCTTATAAATAACTTTTCACCAAAATTTCGGCAATCTGTACACTATTAAGCGCAGCACCCTTGCGTACATTGTCCGAGACAATCCAGAGATCGATCCCACGCGGGTGTGAGATGTCTTCTCTAATTCGCCCCACAAAAACCGGATCCGCTGTTGCTGCCTCGGTTACTGGCGTCGGGTATGCGCCGTCCTTGTGCCCATCCAGTACAGTAATTCCAGGGGCGCTTTTGAGTAGGCGTCGAACCTCCGCAGCGCCAATCTTGACCCGCGTTTCTAAATGTACCGCCTCCGAGTGGCCGTAGAAAACGGGCACTCGTACGCAAGTGGCGTTCACTTGGATGTCATCATTACCGAGAATTTTCCGGGTTTCCCAAACAATTTTCATTTCTTCTTTCGTATATCCGTTTTCCTGAAACGAATCGATATGCGGAATGCAGTTAAATGCGATTTGCTTAGGGTAAACATTTGCATCTATGGGTTTCGCATTAAGCAAATTTGCCGTTTGCATCGCCAATTCTTCGATAGCGTCCTTACCCGTACCTGAGACGGCTTGGTACGTCGCCACGTTAATTCGCTCGATGCCAGCCGCGTCGTCTATCGGCTTTAGTGCAACCAACATCTGAATTGTCGAACAATTCGGATTGGCAATGATATTCCGGTTTTTATAATCCCCGATCGCTTCCGGATTCACTTCTGGAATGACTAGCGGGATATCCGGCTCGTAACGGAATTGGGACGTGTTGTCGATTACGATGCAACCTGCTGCCGCCGCTTTCGGCGCGTAGATAGCCGAAACACTGGCGCCTGGTGAGAACAATGCGATGTGCGTATC